>JAOUDF010000047.1 GCA_029859385.1 Nitrospirota bacterium | reverse complement strand
GGGAAATGCCTCCACCAAGAACCGTAAGCTGGTCAGGGGTGGCGGCAGGAAGCCCTGGAAGCAGAAGGGAACGGGCCGTGCTCGGTCCGGCAGCAGCAGGTCTCCTGTCTGGGTAGGTGGTGGCACCACCTTTGGTCCCACCCCTCGCAGCTATTCGTATGAGCTGCCGAAGAAGATCGCTCGCGGCGCGCTGGCGTCCGCCATTTCAGCCAAAGTAGCCAACGGTAGCCTGAAGGTTGTGGAAACCATTGAGGTTGCCGAACCCAAAACCAAGGCATTCAGGGCAATCCTGGATGGCATAGGGGTTACCGGTAATGCTCTGGTAATCGTGGCGGAGAAGAATCAGAATCTGGTCCTCGCGTCCAGAAACCTGGCCGGTGTCAAGCTGATCAGCGTCAACAACATCAACGTCTACGACCTGGTTCGCTTCGAAACAGTCATAGCTACCAAAGAGGCGGTTATGAAGCTTGAGGAGGGAGTGCGCTAATGAACAGGACATACAGCGTAATTCTGAAGCCCTATATAACGGAAAAGAGCGCCCTCCTGAAGGAAGGCCTTAATCAGTACGCGTTCAAGGTTGCCAAGGATGCGAACAAGGTTGAAATCCGTAACGCGGTACAGGAGTTGTTCAACGTGAAGGTTGCGGATGTCCGCACGATAAATTATGACGGGAAGAGTGTCCGTTTTGGGCTGAAAAAAGGGCGGCGCGCCGACTGGAAGAAGGCGATCGTCACGCTCAAGGCCGGAGAGAAGATAGCTCTTCTCGAAGTGGCATAAGAGGTAGGAGACGACATGGCTGTCAAGACGTATAAACCCACATCGGCAGGTGTTCGCTTCAGGACGGGCAATGATTTCAAGGAAATCACACGCTCTGAGCCTGAAAAGAGCCTGCTGGAATCGAAGACCAAGAGCAGCGGCAGGAACTGTTACGGCCGCGTGACCAGCCGACGCAGGGGCGGCGGCCACAAGAGGGCGTATCGTATTATCGATTTCCGCCGCAACAAGGTTGAAATCCCGGCCAAAGTGGCGTCAATTGAATACGACCCCAACAGGTCGGCCAGGATTGCTTTGTTGTTCTACGCCGATGGTGAGAAGCGCTATATTATCGCACCTGTCGGGCTTAATGTCGGCGATACCGTCATTGCCAGCGCCGATGCGGACATCAAGCCGGGTAACGCGCTGCCGCTGAACAACATACCTGTCGGTACGATCATTCACAATGTCGAGCTTGTCGAGGGTCGCGGCGGGCAGCTGGCGCGGAGCGCCGGTAGCTTTGCCCAGCTGATGGCCAAGGTTGGTGAGTACGGGCAGGTAAGGCTGAAGTCGGGTGCGGTGCGCATGGTGCGGCTTGCCTGCAAGGCTACGGTCGGTCAGGTCGGCAATCTCGACCACGAGAATGTGTCCATCGGCAAGGCGGGCAGGAACCGCTGGATGGGCAAGCGTCCGAAGGTTCGCGGCGTTGCCATGAACCCCGTCGACCATCCGCTGGGTGGCGGCGAAGGCAAGAGTTCAGGTGGCCGTCCTCCGTGCTCTCCATGGGGCAAGCCCGAGGGGATCAAGACGAGGCGCAACAAGGCCACTGACAAGTATATCGTAAAACGTCGCAAGTAGTATTATAGGAGGTTAACCGTGCCGCGGTCATTAAAGAAGGGCCCTTTCATAGACGCAAGTCTCGCCAAGAAGGTTGAGGCGATGAACAAGACCGGCGAGAAGAAGCTGTTCAAGACCTGGTCAAGGCGTTCAACGATCATCCCCGAGCTGATCGGACATACGCTGGCAGTTCATAACGGCAAGAAGTTCATACCGGTCTATGTCACCGACAACATGGTCGGCCACAAGCTGGGTGAGTTTGCGCCTACCCGCACCTTCAAGGGGCATGCGGGGTCCGAAAAGACTTCATCCGCGAAGAAGTAGGGAGAGAGAGATGGAAGCCAAAGCAATTGGAAGAAACATGAGGATCGCGCCCAGAAAGGCGAGGCTGGTCATCGACCTTATTCGCGGCAAAAAAGTGGCCACGGCCCTCGGCATACTGCAGCACCTGCCGCATCACAGCACGCGGGTAGTGGAGAAGATTCTCCGCTCGGCGGTCGCCAATGCTGAGCAGAAACAGATGGGTGATGTGGACCGGCTGAAGGTAAGCGAAGCCTATGTCGACAACGCCACATTCATGAAGCGCTATATGCCGCGCGCCATGGGGCGGTCGGCGATGATTAAAAAGAGGACCAGTCATATTACCCTGGTTCTCTCCAACGAGCAGAAGAGTAAATAAAGGGGAGGTGACGTTTTGGGTCAGAAGGTTCATCCGGCAGGATTTCGATTAGGTGTCATCCGTACCTGGGATTCACGCTGGTATGCGAAGAAGGACTATGCCAAGCAGCTTCATGAAGATCTGATGATCAGGAAGGTGCTCAAAGAGAAGCTGTATCACGCAGGTGTGTCCAAGATCGATATCGAGCGGGTCGCGGGCCGTGCAAAGATATGCATTCACACGGCGCGTCCGGGTATTGTGATCGGCAAGAAAGGCGCCGAGATCGACAAGCTCAAGAAAGACCTCGAGGTCATTACGGGCAAGCAGATCTACGTCGACATCGTGGAAATCCGCAAGGCTGAACTGGATGCTCAATTGGTCGCCGAGAGCATTGCGTTGCAGATTGAAAGGCGTGTCGCCTTCCGTCGGGCGATGAAGAAGAGCGTGGTCTCCGCCCTGAGATTTGGCGCGGAAGGCATCAAGGTTAACTGCTCCGGACGTCTCGCGGGCGCAGAAATTGCGAGAACAGAGTGGTATCGTGAGGGTCGTGTGCCGCTTCAGACGCTGAGGGCGGATATCGATTACGGCTTCGCCGAGGCCAAGACGACCTATGGACAGATCGGCATCAAAGTCTGGATATACAAGGGAGAGGTGTTGCCCGTCGTTTCCGAGCAGAAGCGGGCTGGAGTATAGGAGTTTACTGTCATGTTGATGCCCAAGAAGATAAAATACAGAAAGAGAATGAAGGGGAGGATGACGGGGACGGCCTATCGTGGTTCCGAGGTCAGCTTCGGCGAGTTCGCCCTTAAGGCAACCGAGTGCGGCTGGATTACCAGCCGTCAGATCGAGGCCGCCCGTATCGCTATTACCCGTTATGTCAAGCGCGGCGGTAAGGTATGGATCAGGATTTTCCCCGACAAGCCTATTACCAAGAAGCCTGCCGAAACCCGTATGGGAAGCGGCAAGGGGTCTCCCGAATACTGGGTGGCCGTAATCAAGCCCGGCCGCGTGCTCTACGAAATGGAGGGCGTGTCGGAAGAAGTGGCACGGGAAGCCTTCAGGCTGGCGGCGCATAAACTTCCTGTCGCAACGAAATTCGTTTCGCGTGAAGGAGGTATAGGCGTATGAAGGCAGCTGAAGTCAGGGATTTGACCGTGGAAGAGCTGGTGGCTAAAGAGAGGGAGATCGAACTCGAACTCTTCAATCTCAGGTTCCAGCAGGCTATGGGGCAGCTGGAGAACCCGGCGAGGATCAGGCAGCTCAGGAAAGAGCTGGCCCGTCTCAAGACCATCGCCAGGGAAAAGAACACCATACACGCATAACAGACGAGGCGTAAATGTCCGAAGCAAAGAAGAAGAAACTCTATGTGGGCGAAGTGGTCAGCGACAAGATGGACAAGACCGTCGTCGTTGCGGTTACCAGGCTCGTTCAGCACCCTGTTTACAAGAAGATCGTAAAGAGGGTCAACCGTTTCAAGGCACACGACGAAAACAACAGCTGCAAGGTGGGAGACAAGGTCTCCATGGTCGAGTCCCGTCCGCTCAGCAGAGACAAACGCTGGCGCGTGGTCGAGATCGTCGAGAAGGCCCGCTGATATCAGAAGAGTGAGAGGAAGATTACAATGATACAGGTTCAGTCGATGCTCAGCGTGGCTGATAATTCAGGCGCCAAGAAGGTTCAGTGCATCAAGGTCCTTGGTGGAACCCGCCGCAGGTATGCGGGGCTTGGCGATGTGATTATCGTGGCGGTCAAGGAAGCGACTCCGGATGGGACGGTCAAGAAGGGCAAGGTTGCCCGGGCCGTGGTGGTCAGGACCACCAAGGAAGTGCGCCGGGTGGATGGCAGCTACATCAAGTTCGACGGCAACGCCGCGGTAATTATCAACAACGCGGGCGAGCCGGTAGGAACGCGTATATTTGGTCCTGTGGCGAGGGAGTTGAGGCGTAAGAACTTCATGAAGATCCTCTCTCTTGCCCCTGAGGTTGTCTAAAAGAGGTCACCATGATTGCTACGAAATTAAAGAAGAACGACAACGTCGAGGTAATCGCCGGCAAGGAAAAAGGGAAGCGCGGCCGCATTATCGCTGTACTTGCCAAGAAAGACCGGGTCCTCGTCGAGAGCCTGAATATTGTAAAGAAGCACATGAGGCCTTCCGCCCAGAGCAAGGAGGGCGGGATTCTCGAAAAGGAGGGGGCCCTTCACATCTCCAATGTGATGCTGGTATGCCCCAAATGTGACAAGGCCACCCGGCTCGGCGGCAGCAAACTGGAAGACGGCAGGAAAGTTCGCGTCTGCAGGAGCTGTGGCGAGTCCATCGATAAGTAGGAATAAGGAGATAGTATGCCGGCGCGGTTGAGGGAAAAGTACAAATCCGAAGTGGCTCCTGCCCTGATGAAGCAGTTCTCGTACAAGAGCTCCATGCAGGTGCCGAAACTCGAAAAGATCGTTATCAACGTAGGTCTGGGTGAGGCGATCCAGAACGCCAAACTGCTGGATTCGGTAGTGAGCGAGCTGCGTGACATTACCGGTCAGAGCGTTCTGGTGACCAGGGCCAAGAAGTCTGTAGCAACATTCAAGCTGCGTGTCGGCATGCCTATCGGCTGCATGGTTACCCTGAGACAGGACAAGATGTATGAGTTCTTCGACAGGCTGGTAAATGCCTCGCTGCCGCGAATCCGCGATTTCAAGGGTGTGTCGCCAAAGTCGTTTGACGGCAGAGGGAACTATTCTCTGGGCCTGAAGGAGCAGATCATCTTCCCGGAGATTGACTACGACAAGGTGGATGCGATACATGGGATGGATATCACCTTCGTGACGACGGCGAAGACCGATGAAGAGGGTAGAAGTCTTCTTAAGCTCATGGGAGTTCCTTTCAGGAGCTAATTTTCGAGGAGTAAGAGCAGTGGCCAAGACATCGTTGATTGTAAAGGCAAACAGGAAACCGAAGTTCGGAGTAAGGGCATACAACCGTTGTAAGGTTTGCGGACGGCCGCACGCCTATCTCCGCAAGTTCGAAATGTGTCGTATATGTTTCAGGAACAAGGCCCTGCGCGGTGAAATACCGGGCGTGACAAAGGCAAGCTGGTAGCGAATTAAAGAGGGAGAAGAGCACAACATGACCACCGATCCTATAGCCGATATGTTGACCCGCATTAGAAACGCGGGCTTGGGACGCATGGAGAAAGTAGACATACCGGCATCCAAACTCAAGCTGGAGATTGCCAGGATCCTCAAGGACGAGGGGTTTGTAAAGAACTTCCGAATCCTCAAGGACAGAAGGCAGAACATCATCCGCGTCTATCTTAATCTGGATGAGAAGGACCAGAGTGCCATCATGGGCCTCAAGAGAGTCAGCAGGCCCGGGCGCAGGGTGTATGTCGGCGCGGACGAAATCCCCCGCGTGATGGGTGGTCTTGGCGTCGTTATTCTTTCGACCCCCAAGGGGGTATTGACCGACAAACAGTCAAGAGCCGCCAGAGTCGGCGGCGAAATGCTCTGCTACGTTTGGTAGAGGCAAGAGGAGTTGCACTATGTCCAGGATCGGTAAAAAGGCTGTCGAAATCCCCTCGGGAGTCGAGGCCACAATTCAGGGAAGCACGATAAGCATCAAGGGGCCCAAGGGTACGATGCAGCGCTCGGTGAGCCCTCACATGAGCGTGACGAAGGAAGGGCAGCTAATAACGGTGACGCGGCCTTCCGATGCGAACCAGATGCGGGCTCTGCATGGCGTGACCCGTACGGTCATCGCCAACATGGTTACCGGCGTCACCAAGGGTTTTGAAAAAGGCCTTGAACTGGTGGGCGTAGGTTACAAAGCCCAGCTGCAGGGCAATGTTCTTGTCATGAGCCTTGGTTTCTCGCATCCTATTCATTTCCCGATTCCTGAGGGCGTATCCATCAAGCTGGATGGTCCTACGGCGATAAAGATTCATGGGATTGACAAGGCCCTTGTCGGCCAGGTTGCCGCTGATCTCCGCGATCTCAGGAAACCGGAGCCGTATAAAGGAAAAGGTGTCAAGTACGCCGGCGAGAAGGTCAGGCGTAAAGAAGGTAAAACCGGTAAATAGACTATCGTGGAGTAAGCGCACATGGCTGAGAAGAGAGCATTAGCGAGAGAGAGGCGACACCAGAGGGTGCGCAAGAAAGTGAGCGGCGGAAGTGAAAGGCCGCGCCTGAGTGTCTTCAGGAGCCTCAAATATATTTACGCACAGCTCATTGATGACAGCACCGGGCACACCCTGGTGAGCGCATCGAGTTTGGATGAGTCCCTCAAGGCGACCTTGAAGGGGGGCTGCAACATCGACGCGGCCAAGGCCGTTGGAAAGCTTCTCGGACAAAGAGCCCTTGACAAGAAGATCAACACCGCCGTGTTCGACCGGAGCGGTTATCTGTATCATGGAAAAATCAAGGCCCTCGCCGACGCGGCGCGTGAGGCTGGATTGCAGTTTTAAGACGGCGAGGAGGTTGAGTCTTGAAAAGAATTGAGTCCGAAGAGATGAATCTGAAAGACAAGGTTATCCATATCAACAGGGTGGCCAAGGTTGTGAAGGGCGGTAAACGCTTCAGCTTCAGTGCACTGGTTGTTGTCGGGGACGGCGAAGGCCATGTCGGTGTCGGCAAGGGTAAGGCGGCCGAGGTTCCCGAGGCGATCAAGAAGGCGGTGCAGAGCGCCAAGAAGAATATGGTTAAGGTCTCTCTCAAGGGGACGACCATACCGCACGAAATTCTGGGTCACTTCGGTGCGGGCAGGGTATTTCTCAGGCCTGCTACCGAGGGTACCGGCCTCATCGCGGGCGGTGCGGTCCGTGCTGTTCTCGAAGTGGTCGGCGTACAGAACATCCTGAGCAAGTGCATAGGGACCAACAATCCGCATAACGTCGTCAAGGCGACGCTCGATGGATTGACCCGCCTGCGTAGTGTTGAAGATATCAAGCGCCTGAGACACAAAGAGGCGGAAGAAACCGCCGTCGCGGCGTAGAACGGAAGGTGACAAATGGCAGCTAGTCTGAAAATTACCCTTGTAAAGAGTGTTATCGGTTGCTCCGATAGGCAGCAGCGCGTGGTGCGCGGCCTTGGCCTTGGAAAGACCAACAGCGCCGTCACCAGGACTGCGACACCGGAGATACTCGGAATGATCAACAAGATCAGTCACCTGGTGAAGGTCGAAGAGTCGAAATAGTATTCCCTGAGGCGTGTGAGGAAAGGTACCATGAAACTGGATGAATTAAGGCCCCCCAAGGGAGCGAAGAAAAAGAAGAAACGCGTAGGGTGCGGAGTCGGTTCCGGACACGGAAAGACCTCGTGTAAGGGGCACAAGGGCCAGAAAGCCCGGTCCGGTGGCGGCAAGCAACCGGGATTCGAGGGCGGCCAGATGCCTCTGGCGAGAAGGTTGCCGAAGCGGGGCTTTAACAACAAGATATTCAGCGTGCGCTATGCCGAGGTCAACCTCAGGGACATTGCGCGTTTGACCGATGTGACCGAGATCAATCCGGAAGTTCTCGTTGAGAAGGGTCTTGTCAAGAAGCTGTACTCCGGCATCAAGATTCTGGGGCACGGCGAGATCACCGGCAAGTTGAACATACAGGCGCACAAGTTCACCGCAGGCGCTCTGAAAAAGATTGAGGCCGCTGGCGGCAAGGCAGAGGTTATCAACTAGTGCAGTTCTTTGACAAGCTTCAGACTATTTTCAGTATTCCGGAGCTCAAGAACCGCATTCTCTACGCCTTGGCAATGCTCGCCGTCTATCGTGTGGGCAGCCATATCCCGACGCCCGGCATAAACGGAGAAGAGCTCAGCAAGTTCCTGCATGAGGCCGGCGGAGCCCTGATGGGCTTCTTCGATATGTTTTCCGGCGGTTCCCTCTCCCGGTTGACCATATTTGCGCTTGGTATCATGCCGTATATCAGCGCATCGATTATCCTGCAGCTGCTTACCGTTGTCGTGCCGCACCTGGCCCAGCTCAATAAAGAGGGTGAGCGCGGTCGAAAGAAGGTTACCCAGTATACCCGTTACTTGACGGTCGGCATAAGCCTGATCCAGTCGTTTGGTATAGCCATAGGCCTGGAAGGCATGAATGGCGGCGTGTTTGTACAGTCGCCGGGCTGGGCATTCCGGCTCATGACCATAATCACGCTGACTGCCGGAACTGCCTTTGTCATGTGGCTGGGCGAACAGATTACCGAGCGCGGCATAGGCAATGGTATTTCGCTCATCATTTTCGCCGGTATCGTAGCGGAACTGCCCAATGCCATTGTCAGCACAGCCCAGCTGGTTCAGGCAGGGGAACTCAATCTCTTCCTGCTTATACTCCTGACAATAGTGATGGTAGCCATTGTCGCAGCCATTATCTATATAGAGCGAGGACAACGAAGGATCCCGATACAGTATGCCAAAAAGGCGACCGGCCTGAAGACATACGGCGGCCAGAGCACGCATCTGCCGTTGAAGATGAACACGTCGGGCGTTATCCCGCCTATATTTGCGTCGTCGATTATCATGCTTCCGGCGACCATTGCCGGGTTTGCCACGACACCGTGGGTGCAGGATATTGCCATACATCTTGCACCGGGGACTTTACTTTATACCCTGCTTTATGTTTTAATGATTATCTTTTTCTGCTACTTCTACACGGCGGTTGTATTCAACCCGGTGGATGTGGCCGATAACCTGCGGAAATATGGCGGTTTTATACCCGGAGTTCGCCCCGGAAAGAAGACGTCAGACTATATTTATTTCGTGCTTTCGCGGATCACGTTCGGCGGTGCGCTCTATCTTGCGCTGGTCTGCGTGATCCCGGAGGTGCTCATCATGTGGCTGAATGTCCCCTTCTATTTCGGTGGGACATCGCTGCTGATTGTTGTTGGCGTAGGTCTCGATACGGTCAGCCAGATTGAATCGCATATGTTGAGCCGGCATTATGAAGGTTTCATGAAGAAGGGTCGGCTTAAAGGAAGGCGGGACTTCTAGAAATGAGACTGATATTCCTCGGCCCTCCTGGCGCGGGTAAGGGTACTCAATCGCAGATGCTTTCGGAGTCGCTGGGAATCCCGCAGGTTTCAACCGGTGATATGTTGAGGCAGGCGGTGGCACAGAGGACTCAGCTGGGAGAAGTCGCCCGCGGATACATGGAGAGCGGCGGACTGGTTCCTGATGACATCATCGTCGGGATCGTATCCGAAAGGCTGAAAAAAAACGACTGCGTCAAGGGGTATATTCTCGACGGTTTCCCGCGGACGGTAGTTCAGGCGGAAAAGCTGGACGAGGCGCTAAACGGCTCCGGTGAGCGGCTCGACTCGGTTATCAATATCGTCATCCGCGAGGATGAGCTGGTCCAGCGGTTAAGTGGCAGACGAGTTTGCGGGTCGTGCCAGAGGGCGTACCACATCACTACCAGCCCCCCGGCGAAGGAAGGAATTTGCGACGCCTGCGGTGGGCAGCTGGTGACAAGGGCCGACGATGAGGTCGGCACGGTCCGGAAGCGGCTGGAAGTGTATCGGAATCAGACGTCTCCGCTGATACAGTTCTATGCGGGAAAATCCCTGCTGCGGGATGTAGAGGGTGTCGGCGAGATCCGCGAGGTCTTCTCAAGGATCAACACAGCGATTGCAGGGAAGTGATAACCCTTAAGTCCCGGTACGAAGTCGAAAAAATCCGCTTCTCATGCGGAATCGTCGCAGAGGTGCTGAATCACCTGGGCGAAGTTGTTGCTCCGGGGGCTACGACGCTTGATCTGGAAAAGATCGCGGAAGAGCTGATCCGGAAGAAGAAAGTCAAGCCGGCATTTAAGGGCTATCATGGCTATCCCTGCTGCCTGTGTACATCGATCAATGAGGAAGTCGTCCACGGCATACCGAGCTCCAAGCGGGTGCTGAAGAGCGGCGATATCGTAGGGGTCGATGTGGGGGTCATCCACGACGGGTACTATGGCGATGCGGCAAAGACTTTCGCCGTAGGGGTCGTCAGCCCCGAAGTGCAAATGCTGCTTACGGTGACCGAAGAATCGCTCTATAAGGGCATTGAGCAGGCGGTCGACGGCAACAGGCTCTCGGATATTTCGCACGCGATTCAGCGGCACGCCGAGGCGGCCGGGTATTCGGCGGTTCGCGATTTTGTCGGACACGGTATCGGCAGAATGCTGCATGAAGAGCCACAGGTACCGAATTACGGACCGCCCGGTAAGGGTCCGAAACTCAAGTCGGGGATGGTGCTGGCGCTGGAGCCGATGATCAATCAGGGTCGCTACGAGGTAGAGGTCCTGGAAGACGGCTGGACGGCGGTAACGGCTGACAGAAAGCTGTCAGCCCACTTTGAACATACTATTGTGGTTACGGAAGACGGCCCGGTAATACTTTCCCGGCTGGACGACCGACAGGGACAAGGAACACTACAGAAGGATCTATGAGTAAAGAAGACAGTATAGAGGTGCAGGGAACCATCCTTGAGGCATTGCCCAATGCAATGTTCCGGGTAGAGTTGGAAAACGGGCATAAAATTCTTGCCCATATATCAGGCAAGATGAGGATGAACTTCATCAAGATACTGCCCAGCGACAAGGTTACGGTGGAGCTTTCGCCCTATGACCTTACCCGCGGCAGGATTACATACAGATTTAAATAGTCTGGCAGGTTCAAATAGTCTGGAAGGAGAAAGGCAATGAAAGTACGATCTTCAATAAAGGCACAATGTGCCAAGTGCAAGGTCATCAAACGCAAGGGGGTTTTAAGAGTCATTTGCGAAAACCCTCGTCACAAGCAAAAACAAGGGTAGCCGCGAAGGAGGAACCGCTTTGGCACGTATAGCCGGTGTAGACTTACCGAGAGAGAAAAGAGTAGAAATCGGACTGACCTATATCTTCGGAATAGGCAGGACATCCGCCAGCCAGATTTTGAGCAAGGCCGGCGTCGACCCGTCAACCAGGGTCAAGAACCTGGCTGATGCCGAGGTGAACCGCATCAGGGAGATCATTGACCAGTCGTATCAGGTGGAAGGCGACCAGCGGCGTGAAGTGACGCTCAGCATCAAGAGGTTGATGGATATCGGCTGCTACAGGGGATTGCGTCATCGTCGCGGACTCCCGGCCCGCGGCCAGAGGACGAAGACCAACGCAAGGACCCGCAAGGGGCCGCGCAGGATGGTCACCAAGAAGAAATAGCGCGATAGGGCAGATCAGGAGGCAGAATGGCATCCCCGAAGAAGAAGACGACAGTTAAAAGCAAAGAGAAGAAGAACATATCGACCGGCGTGGTGCACGTCCAGGCGACGTTCAACAACACCATCATTACCATATCGGATGTAAGCGGCAACGTTATATCCTGGTCAACCTCCGGCAGCCAGGGGTTCAAGGGCTCCAGAAAGGGTACACCGTTTGCGGCGCAGATGGCGGCGGAAGTTGCCGGCAAGAAAGCCATGGAGCACGGGTTGAAGCAGGTTGAGGTGTACGTAAAGGGACCGGGCTCCGGAAGAGAGTCGGCGATCCGTTCCCTGCAGGCGGTCGGATTGAATATCACCGCCATCAAGGATGTGACCCCGATCCCGCACAACGGCTGTAGGCCGCCCAAGCGGCGCAGGGTATAGCGCTCGGAAAAGATCTAAGGAAAACATATCACCGTAGGAGGATAAGTTGGCGAAGTATACAGGGCCAGTGTGCCGGCTATGCAGAAGAGAGAACATGAAGCTGTTCCTTAAGGGGGACCGGTGTTTCAAGGACAAGTGTTCCTTTGAAAGGCGCGGGAGCGGACCGGGACAACATGGTCAGGCGAGGACGAAACTTTCCGAATACGGTATCCAGCTCAGGGAAAAGCAGAAGATCCGCAGGATCTACGGCGTGCTCGAGCGGCAGTTCCGTGGTTATTTTGCCGACGCTACCCGCAGCAAGGGCATGACGGGCGAGAGGCTCTTGCAGTTCCTCGAGAGGCGGCTCGACAACACCATCTATCGGCTCGGCTTTTCGGGTTCGAGGGCGGAGGCCCGGCAGCTTGTCAACCACGGCCATGTAATGGTCAACAACCGCAAGGTCAACATCCCGTCCTATATCCTCAGGGCCGGCGATGTTATCCAGCTGCGGGAGGGGATCAGAAACAATGCGCGGGTTCAGGAGTGCGTTGCCGCCATCGACAGGAAGGGCGTACCGGCCTGGCTGGAGGTCGACAAGACCAACTACCAGGGTCGCCTTCAGTACATCCCGACCAGAGATGAGATAGGGCTTGAAGTAAGCGAAAATCTCGTGGTCGAGCTTTATTCGAAGTAACGGACGGATTAGTCCATTTCCATATATTCTCCAGCATCCGCGGAGGGACAGAATATGAAGATTAAAGGTTTCCAGATGCCCAAACGACTCGAGTGCGAGTCGGAAACCCTTTCAAACAGTTACGGAAAGTTTCATGCGGAGCCGTTTGAGCGTGGTTTCGGGACAACTCTGGGCAATGCGCTGCGTCGCGTTCTGCTTTCATCCCTTGAAGGGGCAAGTGCGACCGCCATCAGGATCGAAGGGGTTCTGCATGAGTTCTCGGCCATATCCGGCGTGGTGGAGGATGTTACCGACATCATCCTTAACGTCAAAGGCCTCAGGTTCAAGATGCATGCTGAAGGCTCCAAAACGCTGCGTATCAAGGCGCAGGGCGCCAAGACGATTACCGGCAAGGATATCCAGTGCCCGGCGGATGTCGAGGTGTTGAGCCCCGACCACCATATCGCCACCCTGGACAAGGAAGGTTCCCTCGATATGGAGATTACCATTCGCTCCGGCAGGGGGTATGTGCAGGCGGACAGGAATAAGGAGGCCGATCAGCCCATCGGCGTGATACCGATTGACTCCATATTCTCTCCGATCAAGCGCGTGAACTTCTGGGTAGAAAACGCCCGCGTAGGCCAGGATACCGATTATGACAAGCTGAATCTGGAGATCTGGACCGACGGGAGCATCAGTCCCGAAGCTGCGGTAAGCTATGCCGCCAAGGTACTGAAGGACCACCTGAGCATCTTTGGCGGTCAAGAAGAGCCGGCCGTGGCGGTTGAGTCTGCTCCGCGCGCCGATTATGAGGACAACATCAGCGAGTATCTCACCAAGTCGATCGACGAGCTGGAGCTGTCGGTCCGTTCGCACAACTGCCTCAAGAACATTGGCGTCAGGACCATCGGCGACCTGGTGCAGAAGAGTGAGGCGGAGATGCTCAAGACCAAGAATTTCGGTCGGAAGTCCCTCAACGAGATAAAGGAAGTCTTGCTTGAGGAGATGGGGCTGACTCTGGGGATGAAGATAGATTGGCCGCCCAAAGCCGGCGCGAATGTCGAAGAATAGTATATAAAGGAAGGTAGGAGACTATGCGGCACAGGAAAGGCGGAAGGATGTTCGGCCGGAATACGGGGCAGCGCAAGGCCCTGTTGAAGAACCTGGTAACATCTTTTCTTGAAGCGGAGAGAATAGAGACAACTGAGGCCAAGGCCAAGGAAGTGCGCAGCCTTGCCGAGAAAATGATCACCCTGGGCAAGAGGGGTGACCTCCATGCCCGGAGACAGGCGCTGGCATTCCTGACGAAGGAAAGCGTAGTGTCCAAGGTTTTCGGTGATCTGGCCCCCCGTTCGGCCAACAGGCCCGGAGGCTATACGCGCATCATCAAGACCCGGCAGCGGATAGGCGATGCGGCTCACATGGTGCTTCTGGAGCTGGTTGACGCTGCTGCGGCCCCGGCTGCCGCGACTCCCGCCGAGGAGGCAAAGCCGGAGAAGACGCCGAAGGCGACTAAGGCTGCCAAGGCGGCAAAGGAGCCGAAGGCGGTGAAAGAACCCAAGGCTGCAAAAGAGGCTAAGGCAGCCAAGGAGCCAAAGGCGGCAAAAGAGCCCAAGGCAACCAAGGCCAAAAAGGCCAAGGCCGATTCGGCTGAGAGCGCCGCGTAACGGCGAGCACATATACTGGAGGCAAGGGAGACAATCCCTTGCCTCTTTTGTTTTTTTGTCCGTTAACGGTAAAGATAAC
>JAOUDF010000046.1 GCA_029859385.1 Nitrospirota bacterium | reverse complement strand
TTTCGGCCAGACGCCCTTGAGGCGTTCCAGCAGCTCCGAATCATCCTTGAGCCGCGTCTCTTTGTCGCGTTTCTCCTTCTCGAGTCCCGCAAGGCTGGCCCTGGCCTCTTCCAGCTCACGAGCGCACTGGTTGTAGGGGCCCTTCACCATTTCCACCATGCCGGGAATCTTCGCCTTCTCTTTCTTTAGCTGGTGCACCCTGATGTCAATCTTCTGCAGACTGACCAGCAGCTTCAACTGTTCTTTCACTTACAGCACCTCCTCACTCGGTCGTCATCCCCGGAAACAAAAAATGCACCGCTGGTGGGTGCATTTTTTGTAGTTCAAGATTTAATGTATTCTCGACACATCATTTACCTTCTGCCTCAAGAGTGGTGGGCCCACCAGGATTCGAACCTGGGACCAACCGGTTATGAGCCGGTAGCTCTACCAACTGAGCTATGGGCCCCGAGAGGCTCGTTACATTGCGCGTGCGGTGTCGAAACATAACCTGATGGGTCGCTTTCTGTCAAGCTAAAAGGTCTCGACAAAGCTCTTCAGCCTCTTGCTCCGGCTGGGGTGCCGCAGCTTCCGGATGGCCTTCGCCTCGATCTGGCGGATACGCTCACGGGTGACGTCAAACTCCTGCCCAACCTCTTCGAGAGTGTGGTCGGAAGCCTCGCCGATACCGAAACGCATCCTCAGCACCTTCTCCTCCCTCGGCGTGAGGGTCGAAAGGACGCGCTTGATCTGCTCCTGCAGATCGGTTTTTATCGCCCGTTCGAGGGGCGAGAGCGCCTTCTTGTCCTCGATGAAGTCTCCAAGATGGCTGTCTTCCTCTTCACCAATGGGCGTCTCAAGGGAGATCGGCTCCTTGGCAATATTGAGCACCTTCCGCACCTTGTCCAGCGGCAGCCCCATGGCGTTGGCGATCTCCGCCGGCGTAGGTTCGCGCCCCAGATCCTGGAGAAGTACTCTCGAGGTCCTCACCAGCTTGTTGATGGTCTCGATCATATGCACCGGGATACGGATCGTCCTCGCCTGGTCGGCAATAGCACGAGTAATGGCCTGACGGATCCACCAGGTGGCGTAGGTAGAGAACTTGTAGCCACGGCGGTATTCGAACTTGTCCACCGCCTTCATCAGGCCGATGTTGCCTTCCTGGATAAGATCGAGAAACTGAAGTCCGCGGTTCGTATACTTCTTGGCGATGGAGACCACCAGGCGGAGATTTGCTTCCACCAGCTCGCTCTTCGCCAGCTTGGTCATCAGTTCACCGGCATTGAGGCCGGCAACCGCGCCCCGCAGGTCGACAGCGGAGACCGATGCCTCTGCCTCGACCCTCTTGATCTTCTTCTGAGCGTTACGGTACGGAAGCTCTATCTCTTCCACATCCTTCTTGGCGATCTTGGCCTTCTTCAGTTCCTTTGCCGTTACCTTGCCAGCATGAAAATTCTCAAAGAAGGCATCCAGGTTCTTCACTTCCATATTGAGGCGCACGGCGGTTTCATGAATCTCCTGATCCGCCCGGTCGACCATTTCGAGCAACCCGCGCAATTTCACGGCAATCCGCTCCACCTGCTTGGGGTTGAGCCGCAGGTCCTGGACCTTCTCGGCCAGCTCCTGCTTGATCTTTTCTACCCGCGTGACCGCCTTCTTCCTCGCTGTCGCGGACAACGGCTTGGGCGTCAAACCGGCCAGCCCTGCCAGCAGCGGCTCGATCTCGTTCATCATCTCCTCGATCTCGTCGATGATGCCTATGGCCTTCTCTTTGAGCGCAGCCTCGTTCACCCCGGAGCCTTCTTCCTCAAACTCCTCGTCAAAGGCTACCACTACCTCACGGATACTGATCTTTTCCTTCTTCAGACGCTCACCGAGAGACACGATCTCCCGGACGGTAAGCGGCATATAGGAGATAGCCTTGGCAACCTCCCGCTCTCCGTCCTCGATCCGCTTGGCGATCTCCACCTCTCCCTCACGGGAAAGCAGGGAGACCGTACCCATCTCCTTGAGATAGAGGCGGACAGGGTCGTCGGTCTTGCCCACGGCGCCCGGCGTAAGGTCGATCTCCTCCGCCTCTTCCGTGAACTTGAACTCCTCTTCCCGTTCCCCCTCCTCGGCCTCTTCTTCAAGCTCGGGGACGATCTCTTCAAAAGCGCGCTGGAGGCGGGCTTCCGGAGACACGTCCAGAATCTCGATTTCCTCCTCGCCGAAGGCCATCATGATGTCATCGATCTGGTCGGCTGATACGATATCGGCTGGCAGCAGATCGTTGAGCTCGTCGTAGGTGATAAACCCACGGTTCTTGCCCATTGAGATCAACCGCTTAACCTCATCCATCCTCTCATCATTCATCAAAATCAGCTCCTTGTTTCGTTGTGCCAAAAATAGAGTGCCGCTTTTCGGATTATACCTTAAACCGACAGGCAGCGCCAAACCTCTCTCTCCTATCTTTCTTCAGCCTTTCATACCTCTTTGAACCTCCTTCTGCAAGCGGGCCAATGAATTCCATGTCTCCAAATCCCCATCCGTCTCCGCCCTCCGCATGTCGTCGGCAATCTTCGCCAACTCGCGCTTCATGGCGTCATTTCTTATCCTTCGAAGCGAGTCCGCCACCGTCTGCTCCGTGTCCTCGATGCCGAAATCCCCCGCGGCCAGCTGGGTAAGGCGGCGGTTCACGTCCTCGCCGTTCTCCGGCCGGATGAGGGTAGCCACACTCTCCACCCCCGACTCGTCGGCCATCAGTGTCACGATCCTCGACAGCACCGGGTCGCTGAAATCGGCGCCGCCGACCTCGGAAAGCACCCTCCGCCGGACATTTCCATCCCCCAGCATGAGATGCACCAGCATCTCCTCCGCCCTTGGAGACGGTGCGGGGGCCGTTTTTATTCGTTCCCGGCGAATCTCGACGGGTTCACCGCTCCTTACCTTGCGGTGAAGCTCCTCTTTCAGAAGCGCTTCTTCAACGCCCGTTTCCGAGGCAATACGCTTCAAAAGCTCGGCCCGTTCAATGCCGCCCGGGACCTTGGCCACCAGCTGGAGGGCTTTTTCCACCGCTGCCAGACGGTCATCTTCCGAGCCCGTCATCCCCTCTTTCAGAATCTCGCCGAGGCGGTAATCAATGAGCCTCACCGACTTCTTCAGCAGCCCCGTCAGCCCCTGTGCCCCCTCCCTGCGGAGGAAGGTGTCGGGGTCGTCCCCCTGCGGCAGCACCACAATATTGGCCCGGATGCCACTGTCTATGAACAGCCCCAGCGACCGCGTCATGGCCGAAAGCCCTGCCTGGTCCGCATCGTAGATGAAGGCAACCTTCTTGCCAAAACGGCCAAGGAGCTTCAGTTGGGCCGGAGTCAGGGCCGTTCCCAACGTCGCCACGGCATTTTCGATACCGTGCTGGTGGCACATGATGGCGTCCATGTACCCTTCCACCAGCAGTGCATACCCTTGTTTCCTGACCGGCTCTTTCGCCAGGTTCAGTGCATAGAGGTTGTCGCCTTTTATGTAGACCGGCGTCTCCGGCGAGTTCAGATACTTGGGCTGCTCGTCGCCCTCCAGCACCCGTCCGCCGAAGGCGATCACCTTGCCCCCCACATTCCGTATGGGGAAGATCAGTCGCCCCCTGAACCGGTCGTAGTGCCCGTCCTTCTTCACTATCGCCAGCCCGGCCCGCTCAACCTGCCGGGGGGTGAACCCTTTTGAGCCCAGGTGTTTCAGCAGTCCGTCCCATGAGGGTAGCGAATAGCCCAGCATGAACCTCTCCACCACCGACTGGTCGACCTGGCGTTTCTTCAGGTACACCCGGGCTGTCTCGGCCCTGGGGTCTTCCCGGAGGAGCCGCTGGAAATACTCGGCCGCCTCGGCATTCACCCTGAAGAGCTGTTCCCTTTCCTCCCCTTCCTGGGCACTCTGCCGGGACCGCCGCTCGTCGGGGATCTCGATACCCGCCTTTGCCGCCAGTTCCCGCACCGCCTCGGGGAAGGTCACCCCTTCGTGGCGGACGATAAAGTTGAAGATATCGCCGCCGACGCCGCATCCGAAGCAATGGTATATCTGCCGCGCCGGGTTCACCGAAAAGGACGGTGACTTCTCGTCGTGAAAGGGGCAGAGCCCCTTGAAATTCTGGCCGGCCCGCTTGAGGGGCAGATAGCCTGAAATAAAGTCCACAATGTCGAAGGACTCGCGGACCCGGTCAATGATCTCATCGGGAATAAATCCGCTCGTCATCTGCTGCTCCAACCCCCGGACGCCACTATCGCAGGCTCACCACCGTCACCCCTGCCCCGCCCTCAGGCTGCTCTCCGGGTCGGAAATCGGCGACGTGCACATGCCCCTTGAGAAATGAGGCCACGGCATCTTTCAGAGCGCCGGTACCAATACCATGTACCACCGTTACGCTATGAAGGCCGTCAAGGGACGACTGGTCAAGAAACTTGTCCAGAAGGCTAAGGGCCTCGTCAACCCGGCGCCCCAGGAGGTCCAGCCTCGACGATGCCTCTTCCGTCAGGCGGGAGACCACAGGGCTGATCCGCGATTTATGCATGTCTTGTGCCGCGGATGGCTCCAGATCGGCCACCGGTACCCGTGCCTTGAGGGTCCCGATGAGCACTTCCGCCGTATCTCCCGTAACATACGCGACGCGCCCCACCTGTCCGAAGGGGATTACTTTAACCCAGTCCTCCGGAGATGGCCTGTAATTCGTTGTTCCCCTTGGCACAGGCTGTGCCTGTGGGCACAACTCCTCGATCTCCGACGCCTCATGCTTTAGGGTGCTTACAGCAGTAAGGGTCTCTGATTCACGCTCCGCTTCAGCGACCTTCTCTGCAGCCTTCTCAGCCTCCTTGAGGAGCTTTCGCGCCCGATCAAGCAGCGTCCTGGTCTCTTTTCCGGCTGACTCCCTGCTCCGTCGAGCCTCTTCCCGGGCCGCGGCCTTCAGCTCATCAGCCGTGCGAAGCGCCTCTTCTGCGGCATTTTTTGCCTCTTCGGCCCGGCGGTTTTTGTCTTCCAGCTCCGCCTTCCCGGCAGTCAGTTCCCCGATCAACTGGTCCAGACGCGCCACCCGGCCGTCTTTAAGCCCCTTTGCCCTTTCGATCAGATCCTGGGGCAGCCTCATCTCCTCGGCCACCTGCAGCGGATTACTCAGGCCGGTTTCGCCGATAACCAGCCGGTAGGCCGGTTTCTTTGTCCCGGCATCGAAGGCCATGGAGGCGTTGAGCATCCCCGGCGTCTTCGCGGCCGTTTCCTTGAGGAATCCCAGGTGCGTCGTCACAATGCTCAGGGCGCCGCTTTCCTGAAGGCGTTCCAGTATCGCCGCGGCAAGGGCTCCGCCCTCTTCAGGGTCGGTACCCGCACCCATCTCGTCGATAAGTACCAGCGTCCCCCGTCGGGCCTCGGCCAGAAACTGCCCCATGCGCTTAATGTGGGCAGAGTAGGTCGACAGCGCCGCCTCAATACTCTGTTCATCCCCAATGTCCGCGTAGATGCTGCTGAACAGGGGAACCCTGCTGTCAGGGCTCACCGGCACGGGTATGCCCGTGCGAAGCATGAGCACCACCAGCCCTACTGTCTTCAATGCCACCGTCTTGCCACCGGCATTGGGGCCGGTAATCAGGAGGACGGAAACCTCTTCGTCAAGCCTCAGATCAAGCGGGACGACGCTCCCCGACTCCCCCTTTCGGGCATGCAGCAAAAGTGGATGCCGCGCCGCCAGAAGCTCCAGGGAACCCGACTCGGCCAGCCGGGGCACCGATCCCCCGGTAGCAGCAGCAAACCTGCCGATGGCGGCAAGGGCGTCCACCTCCGCCACCATGCAAAAGAGGGTCTCGATATTATCGGCAATACCCCCTATTTCGTGAGTAAAACGCCCGAGAATGCGCTCGACTTCGGCCTTTTCGTCGGCCGAGAGGATAGCAAGGCGGTTGTTGTCGTGAACGACCTCCAGTGGCTCGACAAAGAAGGTAGCCCCCGATGCCGACCGGTCGTGCACAATCCCTTTCATATGGGGGTCGGCGCCCGACTTCAACGGGATTACGTAGCGCCCGGACCGTTGGGTCACCAGCTCTTCCTGGACCCCTGTCCGGTAAGTGGCGTCATGCACAAGGGACTCGAGCCGGCTGACAATCTGTCGCCGCGCCGCAGCCCCTTCCCGCCGTATCTCCGCCAGGCGGCTGCTGGCTTCATCGAGAAGGTTGCCGCCACCGTCAAAGGAACGGGATATCCGTTTCTCAAGGTCGATGAATGAAACCAGCGGTTCAACATCGGAAGCCAGATGCGGGGCCGATGCATTACGGTCGGCCAGGTAGTTCCTCACCAGCCGCCCTGTACGCAATACCTTCCCGATCTTCAGGATTTCGTGGCCGGCAAGGACTGAGCCCTGTTTTTCCGCCAGAGAGAGGAGAGGGAGCACGTCGGGGAGGCTCTCCAGCGGCGGCCCCCCGTCAGACTCAATCAGGGTGCGCATCTCCCCGGCCCTGTCCAGCCGGCCGACGACATCCGGCAACAATGCCAGGGGGCTCAGCTTCTCAATAACCTGCCTGCCGGGCTCGGAAACCGCACTCTCCCCGAGAATCTCCTTAAGCCGGGCATACCCGAGCACGGTCAGGGTATGCCTGTCGACACACATCTCCCGACCATCCCCTATCTTCCCGCCGCCTTCGGCACAAATGTTCAATGGAGGGTCGCTTCCTGCTGGCCGAGAGACGGCAAAAGGGGCTCACATCGCCCATGGCGGCGCAAGCCCCTTTCACGCTCTATTTCCCTTACCAACCCGCTAACCGAGAACTTTTTTGACAATATCGCTGACCAGTTTTCCGTCGGCCCGTCCCGCAATCCTGGGTTTTATCGCCTTCATGACGGCGCCCATGTCCTTTGGACCCGACGCACCGACTTCGCTTATGGTCTCCCGCACCTTTGCTTCGATCTCCTCGGGAGAAAGGGGCTCGGGGAGAAAGGACTGGAGAACACCCAGCTCCTGGGTTTCCTGATCGGCCAGGTCCTGCCTCCCGCCCTTTTCGAACTGGGCTATCGACTCCTTCCGCTGCTTGCACAGCGTCATAAGGAGATCAATAACCTCGCCGTCTTCCAGGGGATGGCCGCGATCTATTTCCGTGTTTTTGACCGACGCCTTGACCATGCGGAGGGTCGACACACGGACCTTGTCCCCACCCTTCATGGCCGATTTCAGCTCTTCGTCAAACCGTTCACTCAGTGTCGACATTACAGCGCAGCCCTCTTTGCGGCCCTCTTCCTTGCGGCCAGCGTCTTGCGTTTCTTCTTTATACTGGGCTTCTCGTAGCATTCACGCTTTGCCACTTCCGAGATAACCCCCTCTTTCTCACACTGCTTTTTAAATCTTCTGATTGCGCTTTCGAATGATTCGTTCTCTTTCACCCTTATTACCGGTGACATTCACTACTTCCCTCCCCTCGCAAGACACAGGCCGGAACTTCGCCCTGTCTATCCAGATATAAACTCCACAGTTGATTACTGACTGATTATCGAAAGAAACCGAAAAGGCGCACCTCTGCCAGAAAGAAATCGTAAATTTATCAAGAGATTATCGATTAGTCAAGCTTTTTATAGAGAGCCGGGAAGGCCGCATAAAATGCGGGACGAGAGGAGATGCCAGCGCAAATACCGCACCAGACGCCGCGAGCCAGATGCCGATAGAAGGATACCGGCGCTTAGCGTGCCGGTATGGGAACACTCTTGAGGATATACTTGAGGTCTTCGTCGTCGAAGGTGAAGCCGGCGCCGACAAAGATATTGTCGCGATCTGAATTGAGCGGGTTGTCATACCCCGCGCTTATGAAGAAATTACGGAAGAAGTTATACTGGGCGGTGGCCTTCAGATGGGCATTCTTGTTGCCTCTGTCCTTAAAGTTGTCGTTCATGTCAAAGGCCTCGGCGCTCAGCTTGAGCTTGTCGTTAAACATGTAGTAGTCGAGTCCGACACCGCCACTTGACTCGATAAGGCCGGCCCTGAGAGCGATGTTGTTGTCAAACCTCTTGACGAACTGGGCCGAGAATTTTACCTGTTCCCGATAGGTCACTTCCTGACTGTAGGTATTCACACCGTTGACCGTGACCATGCTGTCCTTGACCTTCCGCTTGCCGCGCGGGTCGCTGACGATCTCGAAGAGGTAGTACTTGTCGTCTTTCGGCTTGAGCTCCAGCGAGAAGTAGCTCTTCCAGTCGGAATCGTGGGTCAGGTACTCGGAGCGGAAGCCGACGATGGTCTTGAAGGCCTCTTGCTTCTTGATGAAGTTGTCGATCCCTTCGGCCGCCGAAGCGATGCTGTTATACGCCTTGTCGTCGGTAAAGAGCTTGCCCATGGTCCCTTCGCCGCGTTCCACCTTCTGGGCGAGGCGGTTGATGGAGTCGATGGCATCCTGAGCCTTGGCCGCTGCTCCTTTGATATTCTCGAGGCTGTCTTTCACGTTGGCCTTGTTGTCGCTGATGAGCATATCGAGGTTCTGCGAAAGGGTACTGAGGCTCTTGACCAGCTGCGGCCCGTCCGCCTTGAGGGCCTTCGAAAACTCCTCGACGTTGGCAAGGGTGTTGGTAAACGGGGCCCGGTTATCCCGCACCGTTTCGTTGAGACTTGCGGTAAGCTGGTCCAGATTGGTCATGGTCCGGCTGAACTTGTCATCGTTGTTGGCAACCAGATGGTTGAGATTGGCGGTAAGTTCGCGGATGTTCGCGAGGGTCTCCTTGAGCGATTCCTCCCCTTCCTGGGTACCGAAAGAATTTTTAAGAGAATTGCTGACCGCCTTGATATCTTCCGCCACCGACGAGAACTGGTTGATCAGTTTGTCGAGGTCGGCTACGGCCTCAGTCTGTTCCACCTCATCGCCATCCTTGAGGTATGCCGCGGTCATGGGGCCCGGCGTCAGCTCCATATATTTGTCACCCAGCAGGCCCGTGGCCTTCAGTCCAACCCTGGCACCGGAGCGTATCTGCACATCAGGATTGATCCTGAGGGTTATCCTCGCCCGGCCGTCGGTGAGAGATATCTTTTCGACCTTACCCACCTCGACGCCGGCGATCTTTACCGGGGCCTTTTCCTCAAGCCCCGCCACCGAATCCAGAGTGGCAAAGAGGCGATACCCGGTCTCGCCGCCCAGCTGAAGGCCGCTCACGGTAAAGGTCATATAGGTGAGGATTATCACCCCCAGAAGAACAAACAGTCCGACTTTTGCCTCAGAACTGATCTTGAGCATCTCTCGTCTCTTTCCCGTCCTTATCTGCTTTCATGCCGTTTTCTGCAAAACGGCACCCACTCTAGCACGTCACTACCTTTTCGGCAACTGCTTAGGCAGGTATTAACCAGCGGGACCAGCCTCGTCAAGCCGCTACAAGAGTGTTCCCCGCCGTGATCGGCCCTTCTGCGCTGCCGGTAATGAACTGCCTGACTATGGGATTATCCGTCGCCTTTATCTCACCCGGCGTTCCCACTTCGATTATCTTCCCCTTGTACAGCATGGCAAGCCGGTCGGCGATCTTGTAGGCGCTTACCATGTCATGGGTAATGGCCACCGATGTCACCTTCAGCTCCTCCCGCAGCATGATGATCAGCTCGTTGATGACATCCGCCATGATCGGGTCAAGGCCTGTTGTCGGCTCATCGTAGAGGATGATCTGCGGCTCCATGGCAATAGCCCTGGCCAGGCCCACCCTCTTCTTCATGCCGCCGGAGAGGTCGGCGGGCATCATGTCTTCCACGCCCACCATCCCCACCATTTTCAACTTCTGGGACGCGATATCCCTGATCTCCGACTTCTTTTTCTTCGTATGCTGCATGAGGCCGAAACCTACATTCTCCCAGACCGTCATTGAGTCAAAGAGCGCTGCGCCCTGAAAGAGCATCCCGAACTTCTGTCGCAACCTGTTGAGCCCCTCTTCATCCAGATGGCTCACATCGTCGCCGTCGACAAATACCTGGCCCCTGTCAGGGGCGAGAAGGCCGATAATATGTTTGAGCAGAACACTCTTGCCCGTACCGCTGCCGCCGATGACCACCATGCTTTCGCCGCGGGCCACGTTAAGGTTCAGCCCGTGCAACACCTGGTTGTTGCCAAAAGACTTGTAAAGGTCAACGCAGGAGATCATGGGTTGTATCGGTTCCATCGCTTCAATCCTGAAATTAGGCGTTCAATTTTCGATCAGAACAAGATTGCGGTAAGAAAGTAATCTGCAATCAGGATCATCATGCAGGCAATAACCACCGCACCGGTAGTTGCCTTTCCGACCCCTTCGGCTCCGCCTTCGGTATAGAACCCTTTGTAGCACCCGATTATAGCTATAATGCAGCCGAATACCGCTGCCTTGAGGATACCGCTGTAAATATCGTTCAGTTCGAGATAGTCAATGGTGCGCCTGATATAGACATTGGGGTTGGCGTGAAGGACCTTTACTCCCACGAAGTAGCCGCCAACGATACCCACCATGTCCGCGAGGATACAAAGGAGCGGCATCATGATCAGGCCGGCCAGAAAACGGGGCACCACAAGATATTTGATGGGATTCGTCGCCAGAGTGGTAAGGGCGTCTATCTGCTCGGTTACCCGCATGGTGCCAAGCTCGGCAGCCATGGATGCGCCAACCCTGCCCGCCACCATGAGACCGGTGAGTACCGGCCCCAGCTCGCGGGTCATGGAGAGGGCAACAACCGAGCCGACGAGGCTTTCGGCATTGAACCGCTTGAACCCCGTATAACTCTGTAACGCAAGCACCATGCCGGTAAAGGTCGCGGTAATGAGCACCACCGGTATCGAGTTGACCCCTACCGCCTCCATCTGCTTGAAGAGGTTACGCATGTACACGGGGCGGCGGAATACCCATCGGATGGTCTGCATGAAAAAGATCATGACCTGCCCCATCTCCTGGATCAGAAAGGTAATCCGCCTGCCAAGCCAGTCTAGATAACGTGTCATGCCTTCACCGTCACCGATTTACGCACCGACATACTCTCTCCTCACCCTGCTCCCGATGCCACAAAGAACCTCATAGGCAATAGTTCCAACCTTTTCGGCAATATCATCGGCGGAGATAAATTCATCGCCGTCGCGCCCCAGGAGTGTTACCCGGTCTCCTTCGCTCGCTCCCTCGATATCGGTCACGTCCGCCATGATCATGTCCATGCAGACGCGGCCCGCTATGGGCGCACGCTTGCCCCGAATCAGCACCTCGCCCCTGTTAGAAAGCAGCCGGGAATAGCCGTCGGCATAACCGATAGGGATGGTCGCGATCAGGCTCTCCCTCTCAAGCATGCAGGTCCTGCCGTAGCTCACCGTGGCCCCGGCGGGAAGTCGCTTGAGATAGGCGATGGAAGACCGAAGGCTCATCACCGGTCTCAGTTCCGCCCCCGGCTTCATCGTCTTCATCCACGGCGCCGGATAATAACCATAGAGCATAAGCCCCGGCCGCACCATGTTCAGATGAAGTTCGCCCGCTGAAAATACCGCTGCTGAGTTGGCGATATGCCGGAGCGGTATGGTTATACCACGCTCCGCCAGTCGAGAAATTATATCCGAAAAAACCCGTGCCTGCTCCTGCGCAAAAGCCTGATCGGCAAGGTCGGCCTCCGCGAAGTGGGTCAGCATCCCCTCCAACTTCAATCCCGGCATGGCCGCTATTTCCGCCGCGACATCAACCGCGTCGCCGGGCAGCACGCCTATTCGCCCCATCCCCGTGTCTACCTTCAGGTGCACTCCGAGAGTAACACCTTTGGCTTTTGCGGCTTGGGCCAGTGCACGGGCCGTGCGAAGGCTGTAGACCACCGGCGTGAGACCATGCTTGATGCAGATCTCCGCCTCATCGTCAAAGATACCCGCCAGCACTATGATTCCGCCGGAGATTCCTCCCTCTCTCAGCCGAATACCTTCTTCGGCAAGGGCAACCCCCAACATCTCCGCACCATGTTTCTTCAGGCATGAGGCAACCCGCACGTCGCCATGACCGTAGGCATTGGCCTTGACCACCGCGAGGACCTTCTTTCCCGCTGCAAGTCGTTGAACCTCGCCGAGGTTATGGGCGAGGGCTGAAAGGTTTATTTCCGCGACAGTAGGACGCATAAGGCTCCAGTTAATCGGCTTGCCGGATGCCTTCACCGGCGCAATGAGTATAGCGGCAACATGCACCGCTAATCAAGCTGTTTCGTGCCTCCGCGCCTCCTCTATCCCTTCCGGTTCGTTCACCCGCGCAAGAAGCAGCAGGCCAATCACGAAGAATGCCGCAATGGAGAGGACCGCGGGGCGGTTACTCCCCGTGGCAGCGGCAATCTCTCCGTAGACAATGGGGCCGATGGTCGCCGCAAACTTCCCGACCAGCGAGAAGAAACCAAAAAATTCAGCATTTCGTCCCGAGGGGATAAACTTGCCCAAAAGCGCCCGGCTGGCCGCCTGGTTGGAACCCAGGGCAATACCGGCAACAAGTCCTATGACATAGAACTGGGTCTTCGTCTGGACAAGGAATGATGCCAGCACCACACCGATCCAGATCAGCAGGGTAATGTTGATGGTCTTCTTGCCGCCCAACCGGTCGGTGATGGGCCCGAAGACCCACGCCCCGATACCGGCAGTTATCTGGGTGACGAGAAAATAGATGAGGACCTCCTGGGAGGTAAATTTCAGGGTCACCGTTGCGAAGATCGCCGCAAAGACTATCACCGTGTCGACGCCGTCGGTATAGATCAGGTAGGCAATCAGGTAGCGGGTCAATTGGCGGAATCCGCGGATCTCCCGAAGAGTCTCCCTTACCCGCTTGAAGCCGACGCCCCAGTAGTGCTGACCAGGAGCGAGAGGGAGAGGCCGCGCCCGTTCTTTCAAAATGAGAAACGTCGGCAGCGACGCCACCAGAAAGAATGCCGCCGTCATCAGAAAACTGAGACGGAAGGTGTCGAGGTTCTCAGGAGCGAAACCGCCCTTCATCAGGGGATAGGCCAGGGCAAGACAGAGCAGCCCCCCCACATACCCCACCGCCCAACCGTAGCCGGATATGCGCCCCATGGAATCCCTGTCGGATATCTCCACCAGAAAGGCGTTGTAGAAGGTAATGCCACCCGCAAAGCCGATGTTGCTGATCACCAGCAGGATAATACCGAGCCAGACGTCGCCCTCTTTCACAAAGACCATCAGGCCGGTGGCGATTACACAGATGAAAGTGAAGAAAAGAAGGAACCGTTTCTTCGTGGCCGAGAAGTCGGAGACCGCCCCCAGCACCGGCGAAATAAGGGCAATGATAAGCATGGATGCAGAATAGCCCCATCCCCAGAACTGCTCACCGCCCTCCTTCGCCACCACCTGGGTGAAGTAGATGCTGTAGGCAACGGTGATGATGAGGGTGGTATAGGCCGAGTTGGCGAAGTCGAAGAAGCACCACGCGGCGATCTCGCGACGGGCGACGGGGGGCGGGGCGACAATCTCTTTGGACATCAAGGCGCTCCGTACTCGGAAAAGACAAAAGGCTTTTTTATGCCTCGCGTTGCAGGTATACTACACGCCTTTGTAACCTTCAACCAGAAAAGAGAATATATGCTTTTAGGCGCCCACATGTCCATCGCCGGCGGCGTGCAGAACGCCCCGCTCCTGGCTGCATCCGTCGGCTGCACCGCGCTGCAGATTTTTACCAAGAGCAGCAACCAGTGGAAGGCAAAGCCCTTCGCCGAAGGTGAGGCGGAGGCGTTCAAAAAGAATGTAGCCAACAACGGCATAAAGTCGGTCGTCGCCCACGACGCCTATCTCATCAACCTTGCCAGCCCCGACGACGCCCTGTACAAAAAGTCTATCGAGGCCTTTGTCGAGGAGATGCAGCGCTGCGCGATCCTTGGTATCCCGGTACTTATCATGCACCCCGGTGCGCCTCTGGAAATGGGCGACGACTACGGCATCGCCCGGGTCGCCTCGGCCTTCGACATCATCCATGCCGAAACCGCCGACTGTGGTGTACATATCGCCATCGAGATCACGGCGGGCCAGGGAAGTCACATCGGCAGGACCTTCGAACAGGTGGCGGGAATTATTAAGAAAACGAAGAAAGGTGATCTTCTGCGGGTATGCTTCGATACCTGTCACGCCTTCGCCGCGGGCTACGACCTCTCCACCGAAGAGGGGTATCACGATACATGGAAACAGTTTGACCGGATCATCGGCCTCGACCGGCTGGCGGCAATCCACGTAAACGACAGCGTCAAGGGCCTTGGCAGCCGGGTGGACCGTCACGACCACATTGGCAAAGGGGCCATGGGACTTACC
>JAOUDF010000045.1 GCA_029859385.1 Nitrospirota bacterium | reverse complement strand
GCCGCCCGCTCCGAGGGAAGGAGTTCGCTGCTGGAGCCCGAGGCCAAAACCCTCGTATCGGCCCTGGGGATAGCCGTGCCCAAAGGGGTGGTGGTGTCGGGCGTCGATGAAGTTACGCAGAAGGCCGCCAGCCTCACCCCGCCGCTGGTTCTAAAAGTGGTCTCCCCCGATATCCTCCACAAAACCGATGCGGGCGGCGTGGTCACCGGCATAAAAAGTCCGGAAGATGCTGCGTCAGCCGTGGCGGCCATGAGCAAGGCGATAGCCGGGCGGATGCCCGATGCCCGCATTCACGGTTATCTGCTCGAAGAGATGGCCAAGCCCGGCGTGGAAGTCATCGTCGGATGCTTCCGCGACCCCCAGTTCGGCCCCGTCGTCATGTTCGGCACCGGCGGCGTAATGGTGGAACTGATGAAGGATGTGAGCTTCCGCATCGCCCCCGTAAGCCGGGACGAGGCGCTGGAGATGATCCGGGAGGTAAAGGGGTATCCGCTGCTGGCGGGATTCCGGGGCAGAAAGGCTGTGGATCTGGAGCCGCTGGCTGCGGCCGTTGTCAAGCTTTCCGAGACCATGATGACGCTGGATGACATGGCAGAGATGGAGATCAACCCGCTGTTTGTCTACGAGAAGGGAGTGACTGCGGTGGATGTGCGGGTGATTCTAAAATAACATTCCCGGCAAGAAGTCGTCACACCGGTGAAAACCGGTGTCCAGAGGTATCAAAAATATTAAAAGCTTATCCGTAAATAAGTCCCCCCTTTCCCAAAGGGGGATGTTGGTGGAACGGTTATTTACGGATATATTCTAAGAAGACTGGATTCCGGCTTTCGCCGGAATGACAAGAGCTTTTGTAACTTTAAAAGACTACTTCTTTACTACCCGATATGCCCGCCCACCACGATCTCCGGAATGCGCAGCGTCGGCTGAGCGTCGGAAACCGGCGCCCCCTGCCCGTCCTTGCCGCAGGTGCCGATGGAAAAGCCCAGGTCGTTCCCCAGCATGTCGATGGTCTCCAGCACATGAGGGCCGTTGCCCGTCAGCGTGGCGCCGCGCACCGGTTCGCCGATCTTGCCGTTTTCGATCATATACCCCTCGCTCACCTCGAAGACAAAATCGCCCGTCACCGTGTTCACCTGCCCGCCGCCCATCTTCTTCACGAACAGGCCGGATGAAGTGGAACGGACAATCTCCGCCGGGTCGGACTTTCCGGGAGCGATAAAGGTGTTGGTCATGCGCGGGATGGGACGGCACTGGTACGACTCGCGACGGCCGTTACCGGTGGATTTCAGGTTGCCGTTAAGCGCCCAGAGCCGGTCGCACATGTACGACTTCAGAATGCCGTCCTCGATGAGCACCGTCCGCTCCGCCTCGATCCCCTCGTCGTCGAAAGAGAAGGAGCCGCGCTTGTTTATGAGAGTCGCGTCGTCGATGACCGTAATGAGCGGTGAGGCGATCTTCTGCCCCAGCTTCCCCGCGTAGACCGAAAGACCCTGCAAAGCCAGATCAGCCTCCAGCCCGTGCCCCACCGCCTCGTGGATCATGGTGCCACCCGCATCGGCCGAGAGTACCACCGGCATCGAACCGCCCGGCGCCTTCCGGGCCGTGAGCATCATCAGCGCCCGCCGGGCAGCCGTTTCTGCCGCCGTCTCCAGCGGCGATTCATCGAACAGCTCATAACCGGCAAGCCCGCTCACCGGCTCGTACCCCGTCTGCAGCACCTCGCCGTCAGCCGCAATCACCTGCACCAGCCCGGTGGTATAGACCCGATGGTCGTCCACCAGCGTGCCGTCTGACGTAGCGATGGTAATGTCCGAAACCTTGTCGCGGTAGACCACCATCACCTGCCGCACCTTGTCGCCCGCGCCGCGCGCCCGGTCGTTGGCCGAACGCACCATGCCCACCTTCACCGTCGTCTCGACATCGGTCGGGTGGCGCCGCACAGGATGCACAACCAGCGGATGTCTCTTCGAGAGGTTGACGGTAACGTCGCCCGCCGCCCCCTTCACCGCCGCGCTCACCGTCTCGGCCAATCGTACAAGAGCATCGGTGGAAAGATCGTTGCCGTAGGCATAGGCCGTCTTGCCGCCGAAAAGAACCCGCACCCCCGCACCGCAGTCGGTGCCGGTAATCACCTTCTCGACCTTGTTGTCCTCGAGCTGGATAAGGGTCGAGACGCTCCGCTCCACGAAGACGTCGGCGAAATCGCCGCCGTGACGGAGAGCGGTTTTGAGGATGAGAGGGTAGTCGAGGATATGATTGGACATAATGCGCTCTAGGTTTAGCAATATTTAAGGTTCTCGTGTTTCACGGCCCTGCTTGTCCAAATATCGACTTCTAACTTTTTTACCGTTCTCAAACCACTCTTCTCCTTGCAATTCTCCTGTCTCATACCAACCACGCCACACGCCAACAGCTTTACCATGATCATACTGACCTTCTGTCCCAAGCTTTCCATTAGGCCACCATGCACGAAAAGGGCCATGCATCACTGCCTTCCCGTTCTCATGTAGCTCACACCAAGCTTCGGAAACCTCCGGGGTAGTTTCAGCTTTTGGAGTTGTGCCTTTAGGGCAATCAATCTTTTCAGCGCCAAAACAAATAGATCCAAAAGCAAATAGTGCCACCAAGAAGAGACACAGCTGTCGCATAAAGTGTACTCTGAATTGTTGGAAGGGGCGATTACAATAGAACTATTTAATCAAGTACTCCGCAATCTGCACCGCGTTCGTCGCCGCGCCCTTGCGCAGGTTGTCGGCCACGACCCACATGTTGAGGCCGTTGGGGATAGATTCGTCTTCGCGGATACGGCCCACGTAGGTGTCGTCGCTGCCCGCCACGTCGATGGCCAGCGGGTACACATTCCGGGCCGGGTCGTCGTAGAGCACCACCCCCGGTGCGGTGGAGAGGATAGCCCGCGCCTCGTTGGCCGAAAGCTTCTTCTCGGTCTCGATGTTCACCGATTCGGAGTGGCAGCGGAAGACCGGCACGCGCACGGTGGTGGCGGTGACGCGGATGGAGTCGTCACCCATGATCTTGTTGGTCTCGTTGACCATCTTCATCTCTTCCTTGGTGTAGCCGTTCTCGATGAACTTGTCGATGTGCGGCAGGCAGTTGAAGGCGATCTGATGCGGGTAGACCTTCTTCTCCACTTCCTGGAAGGAGAGGAGCGCCTTGGTCTGGTCCAGCAGCTCGTCCATGGCCTTTGCCCCGGTGCCGGAGACCGACTGGAAGGTGGTCACCACGACCCGCTTGATCTTCGCCGCGTCGTGCAGCGGCTTGAGCGCCACTACCATCTGGATGGTGGAGCAGTTGGGGTTGGCGATGATCCCCTTGGTGGTGTACTTGGCGATGTCGTGCGGGTTCACCTCGGGCACTACCAGCGGGACAACAGGGTCCATGCGGAAGGCGCTGGAGTTGTCGATGCAGACAGCACCGGCGGCAGCGGCCGCGGGGCAGAACTCCAGGCTCCGGTCGGCACCCGCGGAGAAGAGGGCGATATCGACCCCCTTGAACGATTCGGCGGTAAGCTTCTGCACCTTCACGTTCTTCCCCTTGAACTCGACGGTCTTCCCCTCGGAACGCTCCGACGCCAGGGGACGAAGCTCGCTGACCGGGAAGTTCCGCTCCGCCAGCACCTCGATCATCTCACTGCCCACTGCGCCCGTTGCACCGACAACCGCTACCACATAACTGTCTTTTTTCTTGAACATGTATTATCCCTTCCTAGATATTCTCGAACGCCTTCACAATCGCATTTCCCATCTCCGCCGTGCCCACAACCTTCTCGCCCGCGTCGCCCTGCACGATGTCTCCCGTGCGAAGGCCGTCGGCCAGCACCTTCGTTACCGCCTTGTCGAGCCGGTCGGCCACATCATTCATGCCGAAGGAGAACTTGAGCATCATCCCGGCCGAGAGTATCTGGGCTATCGGGTTTGCAATACCCTGCCCGGCAATGTCGGGAGCCGAGCCGCCGGACGGTTCGTAAAGCCCGAAAGTCCCCTCCGCCAGCGACGCCGACGGCAGCATGCCGATGGAGCCGGTCACCTGGGCCGCCTCGTCGGAGAGGATGTCGCCGAACATGTTATCGGCCAGGATCACGTCGAACTGCTTGGGGTTCTTGATAAGCTGCATGGCCGCGTTGTCCACGTACATGTGGCTCAGCTCCACATCGGGGTACTCCTTGCCGATGCGGGTCAGCACCTCGCGCCACAGCACCATGGTGGTCAGCACGTTGGCCTTGTCGATGGAGCAGACTTTCTTACGCCGCTTGCGGGCCGCCTCGAAGGCCACCCGGGCGATCCGCTCGATCTCCTGCGTGGTGTAGACCAGCGTATCATAAGCCTTTTCGCCGCCGTCCACCGCCTCGCGCCCCTTGGGCTGGCCGAAGTAGAGGCCGCCGGTCAACTCGCGCACGATGAGCAGGTCGAAGCCGTCGCCCACGATGTCGGACCGCAGCACCGACGCCTTGGCCAGGGGCGGGTAGACCACCGCGGGCCGCAGGTTGGCGAACAGGCCAAAAATCTTCCGCAGCGGCAACAGTGCACCGCGCTCGGGCTGCTCCGCCGGAGGGAGCTTCTCCCACTTGGGGCCGCCTACCGAGCCGAAGAGGATGGCATCGGCCGCCTTGCACGCCGCCAGTGTGGTGTCGGGGAGTGCCTTGCCCTCGTTGTCGATCCCCGCGCCGCCCACGTTGCAGGTGGTCCGCTCGAACTTCACCCCTTTGATCTTCTCCACTGCGTCGAGAAACTTCAGCGCCTCGGCCATGACCTCGGGGCCAATGCCGTCGCCGGGGAGGACTGCAATCTTGTATCTGTTAGACATCAACAACTCCTTTAAAAGCCGTCATTCCCGCGAAGGCGGGAATCCAGTGGATGCCCGATATAATCACTCGGGCATGACGTATTTAATCTCAGTCGCTTGTTACGCCGCGCGCTTCTTCATGACATGCTTCATCAACCCGCCGTCGGCGATCAGCTCCCGCATGAACGGCGGAATCGGCTGGGCCTGGTAGGTCTCGCCCTTCGTCACGTTCTTGATGACGCCGGTAGCCATGTCGACCTCCACCTCGTCACCCTCGCGGATACCCGTCGATGCCTCGGGGCACTCGAAGATCGGCAGCCCCATGTTGAAGGAGTTGCGGTAGAAGATGCGGGCGAAGGTCTTGGCGATGACACACGATACGCCCGCCGCCTTGATGGAGATGGGCGCATGCTCGCGGGACGAGCCGCAGCCGAAGTTCTTGTCGGCCACGATGATGTCGCCGGCCTTCATCTTCTTTACAAAATCCTTGTCCGCGTCCTCCATGCAGTGCTTTGCCAGCTCCGCAGGATCGGAGGTGTTCAGGTAACGTGCAGGTATGATGGCGTCGGTGTCGATGTCCGCGCCGAATTTCCAGGCTTTGCCTTTCATGCTCAAGGTGTATCTCCTTAAAATAGTCGGTTACCGTCCGAAAATCCGGATTTTCCCCTCTCCTTCAGGGAGAGGGTCAGGGTGAGGGTGGGGTTCAAGCAGATACTCAAGCCCTCTGCCCCATCCCCACCCCAACCCTCCCCTTGAAAGGGAGGGAGTTTTCGGACGAACAATAATGAACTATCTGGCGACCAGTTCCACTGCCCCAACTTCCTCGGGGTGCGCAATCCGTCCCAGCACCGCCGAAGCCGCAGCTACTGATGGATTCGAGAGGTAAACCTCGCTCTCGGGATGCCCCATCCGGCCCACGAAGTTCCGGTTGGACGTGGCAATGGCCTTCTCGCCCTTGGCCAGAATCCCCATATGCCCGCCGAGGCAGGGACCGCAAGTCGGTGTGGAGATCGCCGCGTCGGCGTTCATGAAGATATCGAGCAGCCCCTCGTGCAGCGCCTGGCGGTAAATTTCTACCGTCGCCGGGATGACGATCATCCGCACATAGGGGGCAACCTTCCGTCCCTTCATCACCGCCGCTGCCTCGCGCAGGTCCTCGATGCGGCCGTTGGTGCAGGAGCCGACGAATACCTGGTCGACGGTGATCTTGGAGAGTTCGCTGACGAACTTGGTGTTGGACGGCAGGTGCGGGCAGGCCACCACCGGCTCGAGCTTCGAGCAGTCGTATTCGCGGATGTCGACGTACTTTGCGTCGGCGTCGGAGGCGTAGAACTTGTACGGCCTCTTGGCGCGCCCCTTCACGTATGCCTCGGTGATGGCGTCGGGCGCGACAATACCGTTCTTGCCGCCCGCCTCAATGGCCATGTTGGCCATGGTGAGCCGGTTCGACATATCGAGCTTCTCGATCACCTCGCCGGTGAACTCCATGGCGCGGTAGAGGGCGCCGTCAACGCCGATGTCGCCAATGGTGTGCAGGATAAGGTCCTTGCCGCCCACCCAGCGATTGAGCTTCCCCTTGTAGACGAACTTCATCGACTCGGGCACCTTGAACCAGATTTCGCCGGTGATCATGGCCGCGGCCACGTCGGTGGAGCCGACGCCGGTAGAGAATGCCCCCAGTCCGCCGTAGGTGCAGGTGTGCGAGTCGGCGCCGATAACCACGTCGCCGGGCCCCACCACCCCCTGCTCGGGAAGCAGTGCGTGCTCGACGCCCATGCGGCCTGTCTCGTAGTAGTGGGTCAGGTTGTGTTCCTTTGCGAAGTCGCGGAGCATCTTGCACTGCTCGGCCGACATTATGTCCTTGTTGGGCGCAAAGTGGTCGGGCACCATGGCGATCTTCTCCTTGTCGAAGACCTCCGTCGCGCCGGACTTCTTGAACTCCTTGATGGCGATGGGCGCCGTGATGTCGTTGGACAGCACAATGTCCACCTTTGCATTGATCAGCTCACCCGGCGTCACTGAATCCTTGCCGCAGTGGGCCGCCAGAATCTTTTCGGTAATGGTCATGCCCATGAAACTAACCTCCTGAAAACGTGGGAAAATGGAAACCGCATTTATATCACGATTTTAGGGAAAAATGAACCGGTTTTTCCGGTCCTGGGCGAACGGGGCAAGCAAGGCTGAGGGACTTGGGTAAATGGAGGGAGAGGAGTCTTTACTTTTCTGCGCTGTAGGCCGCGAGGAATACATTGACCGCCTCGTCGACGATCTTCCGAATCCGCGCCTTCGACGGAGGAGCAGCGCAGCCGACGGGCATGGCGATATGTTCCCTGGCGACGATCATCCCGAAGAAGAACTCGGCGGCCATCTGAGGGTCCTTTATCCTGAGCCTTCCCGCATCGACCTCCCTTTTAAGATACTGGGCAAGCCCATGGAAACCGTGCTCCGGCCCCGATTCGAAGAACATGCGCGAGATGTCGGGGAACCTCTTGGAAACCGAGACTGCCAGGATATAGAGGTCTATCCCTTTGACGGTCAGAATCTGGGTGGCGATGGAATTCCCTATGCGGGTAAGGGCCTCGCGCGGCGTGTGGTCGGGGTCGACGGGCATTTCCGTCTCTTTAAGAATGACGCTCGTTACCGAGTTGACGATCTCGTGAAACAGCCCTTCCTTGCTCCCGAAGATCTCGTAAAGAGTGGTCTTCGATCCACCCGACTTGCGGATGATCTCGTCGACGCTGACGGCGGCGTACCCCTTCTCCTTGAAGAGGCCCCACGCCGCCTCCATGATCGCCTCGCGCCTGCGTTCGCCCGCCACGTTAGCCGACTTGCGGCTGCTCCTGCCTTTTGTCTTTACCGGCATAAATCAGGACCTCAAATAACCAACCCAAATACAGGATCAGCATTGTAGCCCTAATTTCCGCCATCTGGCAAGCAACAAGAGTATCCCTGACACTTCGAAACTAGACGGTCATTCTGGCGGGCGACGCCCAGACCGGGCTGGTTATCAGCAGCATGACTAATCCGATAGCGCACAACATCGAGAGCTTAATTTTGCCCCGCGACATCGTCATACCCGCTCCTTCGCCAACACGCTGTTATTGCCGAAAGCCGCCTGTCTCTTCTCCCTTCCGGCCTCCTTCGCCGTAAAGACGATGTACCCGAAGAGCAGCATCGAAACCAGCAGCGCCAGCGAGCCAATCGCTGCACCGACCTCGGCGCCTGCGTTCCCGTTGACAATGAGGGCGACACTGCTGGTGAGAACCACCACACCTGCGTTGGCAAGCCAGAAATGGACCTTTGCCACGCCCATCTCCGCTGCCTGCGGCACAAACTGGTAATAAAGACCGCAAATCGCCATGCTTGTCCAGCCCAGCAGGCTCAGGTGGGCATGGACCGAGCCCATCGCAAAGTCGTGGCTCCCGGCCATGACTATTCCCAAAATTATCCCTGCCAGTGCGTAGAGCACCGCGGCTTTCATGAAGTTTCCGGCTGTCTTGTTCATTGTTTTCTCCTTCCACAAGTTCTGTTATTTATGGCATCACAATAATCAGGGACAACGTAGTACGGTCATTCCGGCGAAAGCCGGAATCCAGCCGTTTAAAATGATCAGACACCCACTGGACACCGGCTTTCGCCGGTGTGACGGCTTTTTACGACGCTATCATGATTCTCCGGCGGTGCTGTACTGTACGATACAGTACAGCACCGCCACAAAAAAAAGAGCATGGGCCAACCCCTGTCAATTACAACAGTCCGAAAGAATCAGCTGCGTGGTACACGGTCTTTCCGGGCAACAGCTCAAAGGGGCCAATCCACCTGCCGCTTACGATCATATCCCTGTCGGCGACACCTTCGGGCCCGTGAAACGCCAGCAGTTGCTCTATACGCTCGCTCTCATACGTTCCTTTTCGGGACTGGTCGCCAAGGGCAAGCATGAAGGCCTCACGGGTAGTCAGGTTCCTGTATGCGCCGAAGTCCGTGTCGTCAGCCAGGCTCGCAATGAAGTGCTCCCGGTCAATGATGTTCTTATAGACGCCCCACTCCATCTGGTCGGTAAGGGCCAGCTCGAAGGACTCACGGTCGATAATGTTTCTGTACGTTCCGTAGCTTGCCTGGTCGCCAAGGGCCGCCTCGAACTTCGCCAGGTCCATCATGTTGCGATATTCTCCGGCCTGGCCCACCGCAGTAATCCCCACCGTCATCACTCCGGCAAGCAGTATGGAATAGATTTTCTTCATGGTTTACCTCCTGTTTGATCAAGTTATTCGGTTAATGTTCTGGTTCCCGCCAACCCTGTCCTGCGCTCTGCTGGTTCACCTCCCTCCTGATCCGTTTTGTAAACTCGGCCCCTTCGATGATCAGAAGATAACAGCGCGGCTGTCCATCGACAATGACTGGAAGAGGTCATTTTCTATAGTGAAAATTAGTCATGGACAGTCAAAGGGTGAAAGCGGTATACAATTGCAGTAGATTGTCATTCCGGCGAAAGCCGGAATCCAGTCTTTCTGAAATGGATCAGCACCTCCTGGACACCGGTTTCCACCGGTGTGACGACTTTAAGGCGCTCAGAAACGATACCAGAGGAAACGCCCGATGCTTCACATCGCCATTGTCGAAGACAACACCACCGCCAGTCGCCTGCTGAAAGACTACCTCGAAAGCGAGGAGCTTAAAGTCACCGCCATCTACAACTCCGGCGAGGAGGCCCTGGCGACCATCCCCACCCTGCCTCTTCCCGACGTGATCCTCATGGATATTGGCCTTCCCAACATCTCGGGGATCGAGGTGACGCGGCGGCTCAAGGAGTCGTATCCCCAGCTGGAGATCGTCATGCAGACGGTGTTCGAGGACTGCGGCAACATCATGGAGGCCATAAAGGCGGGGGCGTCGGGCTACCTGCTGAAGGCATCGTCGAGAGAAGAGATCATCAGTGCATTGCTGGAAGTCAAAAAGGGCGGGTCGTTCCTGACCGGGAAGGTGGCGCGAAAGGTATTGCGGGAGTTTCAGGACCAGGGCGCGGGAGAAATTTCGGCGGGAGCCGACAGCAAAGCAGCGCCAGCGGGGCGGTTCGGGCTCTCCGACCGGGAAGAGGAGATTTTAAAGGGGCTCATCAATGGCGATTCCTACAAGAAGATCGCCGACGATCTCTGCATAAGCGTGCACACCGTCAACAACCACATCCGGAAGATCTACGAAAAGATGCAGGTCAATTCCCGGGGTGAGGCCGTGGCAAAGGCCATCAACCCGTAGCCGGAAGCTCCATGGAGACCTTGATCTCCGTCCCCTTCGACGGCGCCGAATCTATCGCAAGCTCAGCACCCATCTCTTCGCAACGCTTCCGCATGTTCCGCATGCCGTAGCCGGTTTTCATCTCTCCCCGCAAAGCGGCGGGATCGAAACCCTTGCCGTTGTCGCGTATCCCCAGCGTAAGCCGTCCCCGCTTTTCCACGACCGAGACATGCACGTTGCTCGCGGCTGCGTGCTTCATCACATTGGTCAGCGACTCCTTTATGATCCGCACGATATTAAGCCGTACCATCGGCGAGACCGAGGTATGCTCGTTATCCAGCGACACCTCCAGCTTGCAGTCGATCTCACCCATCTCCATCCGACCCAGCACCTTTTCCTGCACATGGGCCACGGTGCTCCCCAGGGTTGACTCCTCGCCATCCAGCGACCAGATAATCTCCCGCAGCTCCGCCAGCCCGTCGGCAGTGATGTTCTTCAGATGATTCAACTGGGCGGCGCTCTTCTCAGGATTGGTCTCACGCCGCACCATGTCCACCAGCATGGCCGCGTTGCTCAGGCTTCCGCCCAGGCCGTCGTGCAGCTCCTTGAGCATCTTTTCCTTCTCCGCGAAGTGCCTCTTGTCGGCTTCGAGCCGCGCCCGGCGCTGCTTGTCCGCCTGTACGACATATACGATAATCAGCGCCACCGATGCCCAGAAGGCCGCCAGCAGCACCAGCGACAGCATGTTGAGCCGCCGCAACCCCTGTCCGCGCTCCTCCTCGGAAAAGACCTTCATGGTCTGCTGAAGGGTCTTCTTGGAGCCGGAGTTGAGAATACCGGACATGCTCTCGGAATAGGCGGGAAAGAACTCGCCAAAGACATTGGCATGGGCGATGAACGCCTCGTTAAAGTCCTGCTTCGCCTTGTCCTTGAACTTGTAGCATCGCAACAGCTCCGTCTGCTTTTTGATCTCATCCACAAACCCGGTGTCCAGGCTGTTCCGCGCGAGAAATATCGTCGAAGTGATGGAAGCCAGTTGACGCAGGTAGTTATCGTCGGCGAACTTCACCTCTTCACGGAACTTCAACTCAAGCCGGGGGATGTACATCGCCGAGTTCTTGATGGGGGAATTTACCGTCTGGAAGACGCGGATCTGCTTCTCTTTTTCCGTCGTCTCCTTTTCATACTCTTTCAAAAGCGCCAGCGTTTTCGGACAATCCTTCAGCGCCGCCAGCCCCGATATCTCGGCCAGCTGTTGGTAGATATCCTTAAGCACGTCATTGATTGCATCGTAGTTGTGGTAAAGGAGAAAGCCGCTCCGCAGGATTTCGTCGTCCAGTGCACGGTCGAGGGTGTCGATCCGACTGATCTTTTCCGAGATCATCGTATGCGACGAAAGCACGTCGCCGGTCAGTTTGCGCGTATAGAGAAACAACGCCCCGATGATGATCGCCGCAATCACCGCAATCGTTATCCTGTGCGACAGCTTCATTTCTGCTCCAGTATCGCGGGCCGCTTGCCCGTCAGCGTTTTGAGGAAGGCGACAATCTTTGCCGCCTCGTCGTCACTGAGGTGGTAGCCCAGGTTGTGATAGGCCATCTTCTTCACCGCGTCTCCGAGCTTGTCATAGCGCTTGTCATGAAAATAAGGCCCATTCAGCTCAATGTTCCGCAGCGACGGTACCTTGAACCGGTTCTTGTCGCGGGGGTCTTTCGTCAACTTGTAGATGTCGGGGAACTTCTCGTCCCAGTCGTAGGGGTGAATCACGCCGATCCGCTGAAAGGAGTTGCCACCCACGTTCATCCCGTTGTGGCAGTTGATGCAACCCAGTCGCTTGAAGAGCAGGTACCCCTCCTCCTCATTTTGGGCGAGCTTTACCTCGCCGCGAAGGAAGCGGTCGAACTTGCAGTCGGGCGTAAACAGCGCCTTTTCGAATTCGGCGATGGCGTCGGTCACGTCGTCGAACTTTATGCCGTCTCGCTTGTAGACCTCGCGGAACAACTTCTTGTACGACGCATCGGCGTTCATCCGCTCTTCGAGGCCCTGCCTCGACATGCCCATCGAGATCGGAATCTCAAACGACATCGCCGCGTGCTCCTGAAGATCCCGCGCCCGGCCGTTCCAGAACTGGCGGAAGTTAAAGGCCGCGTTGAGCACCGTGGCGTCCTTTACCCGCTTCTTCCGGTGCTCGCCCAGGAAGAAGCCTTTATACCCGCCGCTGCTGTAGGGGTCGTGACACGACGCGCACGAGACAATCCGGTCGCTGGAAAGGTTTACGTCGAAGAAGAGCTGCTTCCCCAGCTGGGCCTTCTTTGCGTCGTAGGCAACAGTGCGCGGAATCGGCTCGATCGGTTCGCCCGCCCACGCCGAGACTGTAGATATGCAAATGATAATGGCTGCCAGAGCGAGCCGCATAGCACATGACTCCTGTGTTCAGGGGATACTGTACTGATCCGTACAGAAATAGCAAGGGGGATTTTTGGGGGGCTTAAAGGGCGTGGGGCAAGCGCCGGTGAGAGACTGCTTGACCGTACGTATCTTTTCGTTATACTCCTCCCATAGACAAACAAGCGACACGGGGCGATATGACCATTCGAAAGACAGTAAACAAATCCACCCTCAAGCGTTCTTCAGCCGCCGCGGAAGACCTGGCCTACTGGCTCGGCAAATCACCCGAGGAGCGGCTGGATGCGGTGGAATATCTGCGAAGGCAGGTTCATGGAAATTCAGCCAGACTTCAGAGAGTTGCTCGCACTGTTCAACGAACAAAAGGTTGAATATCTTGTCGTAGGCGGGTATGCACTGGCCTTTCACGGCGTACCTCGCTTCACCGGAGATATGGATATTCTTGTCCGGCCCGATCCAGAGAACTCTCGGCGCATAATGGTAGCCCTCAAAGCTTTCGGATTCGGTTCGATGGATCTGTCGGCCGGCGACTTCCAAAAACCGGACCAGGTCGTTCAACTCGGGGTGCCGCCGGTACGAGTTGATATCATTACATCGATCACCGGCGTGTCATGGGAAGAGGCTTTTAAGGAACGAACCGAAGGAAAGTACGGCGATATCCCCGTTAGCTTTATCGGCCGCCAGCAGCTTATCGCCAACAAGCGGGCGATTGGACGGATGAAAGACCTGGCCGACGTGGAAGCTCTCGGCGAGAACTAACCTGAGGTATCACGTCCTGTGACACCATCCCGACCCAGAAGAGAAAGTTATAATTTCAGGGGCGTCCCCAGAGTTGATCCCTGAGTAGAAACTTATAATTTGATGAACGTCCCCGAGATTCGTGAATCGTACAGAAATATCAAGGGGGATTTTTGGAGGGGGCTTAAAGGGCGTGGACAGGGAGTATATAGCTATGGCAGGGGAGGGAGTAGAAAGTTACAATTTCATGGACGGCACGGAGACGGTGTCCCAATTTAACAAAGCAAGGGCTTTCCTTACTCTACCGCTCTACATTACGTGTCGCTTCTTCTAGGTGGCGCTCTAAGTCGAGCATATAGTTTTCGGACTTAATTTTCTCTTTTTCATGCGGGGGCACAGTTAAAAAGAGCGTCTGTTCGTCAGTAGGGTCAGCCTCGGTCGATTGATAAGGCAAGCTACCTGGTGTATAGGCGCTCATATTTCCAGATGAGCTATAGTGAGATGCTGTAGTCATGCGGCTCGAATGACGCTGTTCAGCCTTAATGGCATTGATGGTTGTCCGTACTGAGCCCGTCCAAACATCTCTTGCATCAAAATATGCAAGATAAGTCGGCGCGGCAATGTTAGTTGTCTTATCATAATAATAAGTCTGTAGTACTTTATCGCAGATACTCTCCCAAAAAGTCATTGAAGGAGTAGCATCTCCGGCTTCAATAAGTTGCCGTTGTTTTTCCAGTGCTGCATCGAATCTTTGCCACTTGCTCGGCGTGTCTAGTGCTTTACCGCAATGATACGTATAAAACCTATCGATCGTATGTTTAAGAACAGGCCGAGGTGCCGGGATGAAGAACTCTTTCCAAGTTGTTTCTTCCATAGACTGTGTATTGAGCCTCCAATAAGAATTTAGTGCCTGATCTATCATTGTGATAGCTTTGTAAATATCTGCTCGTGTTATGGCAAGGGGGCCTGTTGATTTGATTGTATCTCGTCTCAGTACGCCATAAACTTGTCGACCAATATCCGCCAGAAATAGTCGCGAAGTTGAATGCAGCGAT
>JAOUDF010000254.1 GCA_029859385.1 Nitrospirota bacterium | reverse complement strand
TACTGCTGCAGCTTCATCAAATAACCGCCCATGTTTGTCCTCGGTACCGCAGGCCACGTCGACCACGGCAAATCGACCCTCGTCAACGCCCTCACCGGCACCGACCCCGACCGTCTCCCTGAAGAAAAATCCCGCGGGATGACCATCGTCCTCGGCTTCGCCTGGCTCCCGCTTTCCGACGGGAGCGAGGTGGCGCTGGTCGACGTGCCGGGGCACGAGCGGTTCGTCAAGACCATGATCGCCGGGGCGGGCGGTATCGATGCAGTCCTCTTCATTATCGCCGCCAACGAAGGGTGGATGCCCCAGACCGAGGAGCATCTGCGGATACTCCAACTGCTGGGCGTCGAGAAGGGGATCGTCGTCATCACCAAGACCGACACGGTCGACGACGACTGGCTGGGCCTGGTGGAAGAAGACATCGCGCAGAAGCTGGCCGGGACCTTTCTGGAATCGGCCCCCGTGCACAAAGTCGCCGCGCCCGCCGGGACGGGGATCGACGAATTGCGGGCAGAGATCGAGGCCCTTCTCAAAACGCTCCCACAACCGAGAGACATCGGAAAGCCGCGCCTCCCCATAGACCGGGTATTCTCCATGCCCGGCATGGGGACGGTGGTCACCGGCACCCTCACCGGCGGCAGCATCGAACAGGGAAACGAGGTGGAGATAGTCCCCACCGGCCAGCGGGTGAAGATCCGGGGAATCCAAAGCCACGGCAAGACCATGAAGCGGGTGCGTCCCGGCCTGCGGGTAGCCCTGAACCTGGCGGGCATTGAAAAGGACGAACTGGACCGGGGGCAGCTGGTGACGCTGCCGGGGCAGGGGAGAACCACCCGGACCATAGAGGCACAGATACAGCTTCTCCCTTCCGAGAAGAAGAGCGGCAAACCGCTCAAGAGCGGTGCAAGCCTCCTGTTTCATGCGGGTACCACCGGCACCACCGCCACCCTCGATTTCTTCGGCGCCGCCCAGGCCCTTCCCGGTGAGACCGTGCCGGCGCGGATAACCCTCCGCGAGCCGCTGCTGCTCCATCGCGGCGACCGGTTCATCCTTCGCTACCCCTACCCCAACATCACCGCCGGCGGCGGCGAGGTCATCGACCCCTATCCCCCCCGGTATCGCAAAAAGGATGCGGAAAAGGCCGCCGCATTCACCGCCCGTTCCCGCGATGCAGGGCTGGCCGACCTCATTCTCCTCGAACTGGAGAAAGAACCTTGTCAGCCGTACCGCGAATTCCTCGCTGCATCGCCCTACTCTTTCGACGAAATCGCCGCCGATATCGCCCGGCTCCAGAGCAAGGGGCAGGCGCGCATCATAAAGCCCTATGTCGCAGCGACGGCATGGCTCGAGGACCGGAAGAAAGGTCTTGTGGAGATGGTGAAGGAGGGCCACCGGAACGACCCTTTGGGCGAGGGGCTGCCGTCGGCCAGCCTCGCCAGCAGGATGAAGCTGCCGATCGAGGTTTTCGAAGAGATCGTTACCTCACTGGTAAACGAGAAGAAGCTGGTCCGCAGCGGTGCGCTCATCAGAAGCGCCGATTTCAAGCCCGTCCTCAACGTGAATCAGCAGGAGGCCAGCGAGAAGATCATGGCCCTCTTCGCCGCCAACCCCTTCGCGCCGCCCAGCCGCGGCGAGCTTGTCAGCCAGAACCCCGCCTACGCCGATGTCATCAAGTATCTCAAGGACCAGAAGAACCTGGTCGAACTGAGCGACGGCATCCTCTTCAGGCCGCAGGATTTTCAGGCTATCCGCGAAAAGATCGCCGGGTTTTTAAAGGCCAACGGACCGGCCACCGTTTCGCAGATCCGCGAGATGCTTGGTACCAGCAGGAAGTATGTGCTGCCGGTGCTGGGCCGGCTCGATGAAGAGGGGTTTACGAAGCGGGATGGGGATTTGAGGAGTTGGAGGTAAATCTTTCTTGGATGATTACCAATGATCATAATCGACGCCGACGGATGCCCGGTGAAGGACGAAACCTACCGCGTGGCGCAGCGCTACGGCCTGAAGGTCACGGTGGTGGCGAACTCATTAATGCGCGTGCCGCAGGAGGAGTGGCTTGAGCTGGTCCTTGTGGACGGCGGATTCAATGCGGCGGATGACTGGATTGCGGAGCATGTCGTCAAAAACGACATTGTGGTGACGGCGGATATCCCGCTGGCGGCCCGCTGCATGGAAAAGGGCGGCAGGGCGCTGAACCCTCGCGGAGAGCCGTTTACCGAGGACTCCATCGGCGATGCCCTGGCAAGTCGGGAGCTGATGTCCCAGCTTCGCGACATGGGGGCGGTATCGGGAGGCCCCGCGCCTTTTGACAAGCGGGACCGGTCCCGGTTCCTCCACAGCCTCGATGGGCTTATCCAGGCCATCCGCAGGGGGAGGTAGTGATATGCAGCGGAAGGAAGATATGAACAGAGCGGTTGTCTACTCGACGGAGCATGGCAGGATCTGCCCCGGCTGCGGCAAGCCAAAAGAACAGTGCGTCTGCGGCCAAGAGAAGGCCCTCCCGAAAGGTGACGGCATTGTGCGGGTGAGGCTGGAGACAAAGGGGCGCAAGGGGAAAGGCGTCACGGTGATCACCGGCGTGCCGCTGGATGATGACGGTCTCAACGGACTTGCGAAACAGCTCAAGCAGCGCTGCGGCAGCGGCGGGACGGTGAAGGACGGTGTGATCGAAATTCAGGGCGACCACCGCGATACGGTGATGGCGGAGCTGGGGAAATCGGGTTACGTGGTGAAGCGGAGCGGCGGCTAGTCCGTTGCTTTTTTCGAAGAGGTTTCCGCGACAACGACGCGGTTTCTCCCCTCATGCTTTGCCCTATAGAGGGCGGCATCGGCAGTTTCCAGCACGGTCTGTCCTGTTGAGCCGTGCATGGGGAAGAGGGCCACTCCCAGCGACATGGTGATCCCGCCGATGGTCTGGCCGTTGTGGAATACGTTGATATGGGTTGCCTCTTCACGGAGCTGCTCCGCCCGGAGCATGCACGCATCCAGCGTTATTTCGGGCAGGATGACGGTGAACTCCTCTCCGCCGTAACGACAGACGACGTCCTCGGCCCGGGTATGCTTGACAAGCATGGCGCCGACTTCCCGCAGGAGTATGTCGCCGGCGTTGTGCCCATGGGTGTCGTTGAATTTCTTGAAGTAGTCGAGGTCGAGCATGATGACGCCGAAGGCGTAATTGCTCCTGTTGGCCCTGTGCACTTCGCGATCGAGGGTCTCCTCCATGTAGCGCCGGTTGAAGGTGCCGGTGAGGGGGTCGCGGATCGACTGCATCCGCAGGGTTTCCCGCGACTTGAGGTTTTCCAGGGCGAGGGCGACATGACCCGCCATGCTTACGGCCAGACGCTTTCCGGCCTCGGAAAGGATCTTTCTCTGGGACAAGGCTCCTTCTCCCTTGCCGATTTCTACTGAGATGATCCCCTGGGCATCGCCGTGGGCGATGAGGGGGATGCAGGCATGGCTCTCGGTGCGGCCGGTGTCGATGTGTCCACAGGTGAGCCCTGCTTTGGTGGATTCAGCGACATGCAACTGCCCGCGG
>JAOUDF010000044.1 GCA_029859385.1 Nitrospirota bacterium | reverse complement strand
ACTTTACGCCCAAAGAAGATAGCGGATGATTTTACGCCGATCTTCCGGTCGTCATCAATGTCCTGCAGGGCATAGAGGGTGTCGTAGGCCGTGGCCCATAACGCCGTGGCGAAGAAGATCAGGAACGCCTGTATTTCCACCGTTCCCCTTACCGCCGCCCATGCAATGACCGAACCCCAACCGAAGGCAATGCCCATTACCGCCTGAGGGATCTGGATATATCGCTTGGTAAAGGGGTAGATCATGGCGAGCAGGGCGCCGGGAAAACAGAGAAGGAAAGCGGTACGGTTGAGCATGAAGGCAAGACCAAGGGCGATGGACAGCAGCGCTGCCAGCACGATGAGGGCGGCGCGGACCGACATCCGATTTGAGGCGAGAGGCCTCCCCTTGGTGCGCTCGACGAGAGGGTCGAAGTTCCGGTCGGCCATGTCGTTGATGACGCATCCTGCACTGCGCATGATGAAAGAACCGAAGATGAAGATGAGCAGAAGGGACAGGGAGGGACGGCCATCGGCGGCCAGGAAGAGCGACCAGAGGGTGGGCAGCATCACCAGCAGCGTGCCGTACTGCCGGGGAATGCGCATGAGGTCGGAGACTGCCTGAATCCTTACGGACGATGTGGCCATGGTATCCGTCGTCATTGGGCCTCCCCGAGCCGGGGAGAAAATATTTCGAGAATAGTGCCGCTCACTATCCCTTCGACCTGCATCCGATAGCGCCTGCCCCAGAACGATTCACCGCCCCACAACCGGCTCAGCTCATCGGACCGGTACTGGCCGATCTCCAGCAGGTCATGCCTGCTCCACAATCCCCGCCTGCGGATAAGATCGCCGACGGGCACGGCACTCGTCCTCAAGTCGCCGACAAACTGGGTCGCGAGATTGTCCAGTTCGATATCGGTATTGGAAAGGTGCCAGTCAGAGCTGGCAAAGACCAGTTTGTCGTCGTTGGCCTTAAGCCATACCTCCCTGTGATATACGGACGTATCCTCGGGTATCTCCAGCCATTGGGCCGTTTCCTTCCCTGCGGGACGATCGTCAAGGCAGACGGTTTCCAGCGTCACATCGGCCAGGCTCCATCCCCTGAGAAGCCTTGTCATGGAGCCGTCGGATACGATGAGGAGGCGCAGGGTCGCCGGAACAACATGTTCCTTCGCATATTCGTTGAACCCGATCCTGTCCATCCTGATGATGGGTGAAATACCGATCTGTTGCATGCTTTCCCCGGTTGTCATTACTTCAGTTTGGCTTCAAGGAGCCTGAACACCTCGGCCCCGACGTTCTCGGCCCCGCTATCCCACGCCTCGAGGCAGGTCCGGGCTAGAAGACGGTCCAGCGGCGCAGGGTTGTACATCATCTTGCGGATGGTCCGCGGGTTAAGCGAGAGGGGGTTGTACCCCTTGTCGAGATAGCCGCTCTTCAGTAGCTCAGCCTCGAATTCCGTATGAGGCTGAATGCCGATGAAGAAGAGTAGCGGCCTGACCTGTGCCTTGTCAAGCGTGGCGTCGATTCCGCCGTCGATTGCAGCGGCTATTTTTTTGTAGGCGTCGATACTCTGGAGAAGCGTCTCTTTCGTCTCCCCCGGTGCATTGAGCGAAAAGTTAAGATATATCCGGCCCTTATACCCCGCCTCCTTGAGATAACGACAACCCTGGACGATCTCCTCGACCTTGAAGCCTAATGTAAGATGGTCGACGATCTTCTGGGAGCCGGAAGTAATGGAGACCTCGATATCGCCCATGTTCGAGGCGACCATCAGCTGCGCCAGCCGTGGCGTGATATGATTCGCCCGGATATAGCTGCCCCAGGTGATGGGCAGGTTCAATGCAACCAGCCGCTCCAGCAGGTCTTCGCAGACTGCTATCGCCTTGGGGCTGGCGATGAACTGGGCGTCGGCGAACCAGAACTCAGTCACCCCCCACTCCCGGTGAAACCGCTCTACCTCCCGCACCACGACGGCTGTATCGCGGAACCTGACATCGCGCCCCTCGATGTAGTTGTAGAGACAGAAGGAGCAGTTGAAGTAGCACCCCCGCTTGGTCTGCACCCCCACGGAGCCGTTACGGTATGCCTCCCACTGGGGGAATATCTCCCTTATGTAGCCGGGGTCGATCTCCAGCTTGTCCAGATCGACCGGTTCAGCCTGCGTGCCGCCGTAGATGGTGTCTCCATCCCGCCAGACGGTGCGTTCTTCCAACAGCGGATCGGAGGTTCCCGTCGACAGTCCGGCGTCGTCGACCATCTTGAGGAGGGCGTTCTCCCCTTCCCCTACGATGCCGACCACCCCTTCAGGGACCATCTTTATAATCTGCTCCGAGAAGACACTGAAGGCGCTGCCTCCCAGCACCACCCTCTTTTCGGGCCACCGCTGGGTAACAAGGCGGATGAGGCCGGTATTTTCGCGGATCAGCGAGAGGTAGTCCTTCACCACCTTGAGTCCGCTGAAGGACGAGGCGATGCGTCGCAGAGGATTAGGTGAGTAATAGAACTCGAACGCCTTTTTTATGTAAGGGAACCGCTCGTCGCGGTCGAAGATGGGGGCGATGGTCTGGATATCGCGCCAGGAAAAGGCAACGATGTCGGGCGCGAACGTCTCTATCGTTTCCTTGAGCGTTTCTCGGCGTCGACCAGCGGGAACAATGGCCAGGTCGAGAATCCGTTGACCGGTATCGGGCCGGAGTTTTTTTATATAGCTGGCAAGGCAGGTGACGCCGACGGGGTAAATCTTCTGGCAGGGGAGTCGGACGTAAAGAACTTTTCTGGTTTCGGGCATGGCGCGTCAGTCTCCGGCGCCCGCGGCTACTTTTCGCCCTGGTGCACCGCCACGATGCCGCCGGTCAGGTTGGTGTAGTGGGCGTCCTTGAGTCCCGCCTCTTCCATCATCGCCTTGAACTCCTCCTGGGCGGGAAAGCGGCGGATCGATTCGGGCAGATAGCGGTAGACGTTGGTGGTGTCGCCCGAAAGCCACGTCCCGATAGAGGGCATCAGGTAGAAGGAATAGATGTCATACAGTGCGCGCATTACGGCGGTCGTAGGCTTCGAAAACTCCAGACAGAGCACATGTCCGCCGGGTTTGATGACTCGATGCATCTCGCGAAGGCATTTGGGAATATCGGTCACGTTGCGAATACCGAAGGCCACGGTGGCGTAATCGAAGGAGTTGTCGGGGTACGGGATCTCCTCGGCGTTGGCCAGGGTGCAGGAGATGATGGAGTCGAGTTTCATATCCCGCACCTTTTTGTCGCCCAGAAGGAGCATCTCCTCGTTGAGGTCCAGGGCCACCACCCGGCCCGATGAACGGACCTTCCCGGCCAGCAGTACGGAGATATCAGCCGTACCGGCGCACAGGTCGATGGCCGATTCCCCCTCCTTCACCGGCAGGAGGTTGACGGCATAGCGCTTCCAATAATGGTGCAGCCCCATGGAAAGGACAGTGTTGAGGAGGTCGTACCTGCGGGCCGCCGAGGTGAACATCCGGCCCACTACCTCTTTCTTGTTGTCGGGGGTAATGCTGTCGATGAGTTGCAGTTCGCTGTTCATAGTCGGGCGATTCTATTGATTCTGCAAGCGGTTGTCAACAAAAGATGCTTCATATCCTTGACAAAGGAGTACAAAATCTATTATAAAGACCGCCGCTCAAAAAATCTGAATGTCCTGTCCCGCGAATTTTCGCGTGGACACCATTACAGAAAGGCAGGAAAACACTATGCACAGTTTTGCCAAGAGCACTGTGGCACTGGCGTGGCTCCTGACTGCGTCGTCGGCGTTACTTCTCCCCAGTACTTCATCCTGTGCCGGCTTCTCCGTCGGAGAGTTGGCATCTCTCGCACCCAGCACCCCCATCGTCCAGACGGCCCAGCTGTCAGAGACGCCTGAAATACTTCCGCCGCCCGAGGTGATTGACGAGCCTGAAACTCCGTCGACGCCACTGGAAATAAACCTGCCCCCCTCAGCGGAAAAAGCGGTGCAGCACAAGATAGACCGCCTTAGCGGAGCAGTTCGCGAGACCTTCTCCCTCTGGCTTGCGCGGTCCGGGAAATATATCTCCATCATGCAGGAGGTATTGGAACAGAAGGGGATGCCTACCGACCTGGTGTTCCTGCCGCTGATCGAAAGTGGCTTCGACCCCTTTGCCGTCTCGTCCCGCTCCGCGGCAGGCCCCTGGCAGTTCATGGCCGGCACCGCTGAAAAGTATGGCCTGAAGATCAACTGGTGGACCGACGAGCGAAGAGACCCGGTGAAGGCGACGAAAGCCGCGGCAGACTACCTGAAGCGACTCCACGAGATGTTCGGTTCGTGGCCCCTGGCCCTTGCCTCTTATAACGCCGGAGAGGGACGGGTATCACGGGCGATGTCAAAGGCCAATACCGACGATTTCTGGCAGTTGCACAATACCCGGCTGCTGCCCAAGCAGACCCGTGATTACGTTCCTCTCTACCTGGCTGCCGCAACCATCGCAAAGGAACCGGAGAAGCACGGTTTTGAGCCCACCGAACTGAAAGAGTTCAGGTTCGACGAAGTGCTCCTGCACGACAGCCTGTCGCTTCCCACGGCGGCCAGTTGCGCCGGTACCACTGTGGAGAAGCTTCGGGAACTGAACCCCGCCCTCAAGAGGAATGTTACCCCTCCCTACAAGAACTATATCCTGAGGATACCCAAGGGCACCAAGGCATCGTTTCAGGCTGCGCTGGAGCAGCTTTCTCCCGACGACAGGCGTGCCTGGAACAAGGTGAAGGTGAAAAAAGGGGACAGCTTCTGGAGTCTTGCCCAGAAATACCGACTCTCAGTCGATACATTCAAGGAAATCAACAGCCTTGAAGGGAAGACACGTCTCAAGGTTGGCGATTATGTACTCGTACCCAAGGACGGCACCATGCACACCGTCTCCCGCAAATCCTCAAAGAAATCATCTCGGAAGAGCTGATCAAGCAACCACCTTTCAATAGGCCACCCCGCTTTTCAACAGACGCATTACCTTGATCTCGTCCTGAACATACGCTATTTTCACCATAGGACAGCGTGGTACCCATACCGTTTATCTCTCGGGGAGTTCATGTGCTTATCCGGCTTGACGACATAAGGCGCACCTACCAGGTCGGCACGGTATCGGTCAATGCACTGGCCGGCCTGTCCTTCGGAATCGCGGCAGGGGAATTTGTCGCCATCATGGGGCCTTCCGGGTCGGGCAAGACCACCCTCATGAATATTATCGGGTGCCTCGACCGGCCCAGTTCGGGGAGCTATATCCTCGACGGAAGTGACGTAGCATCCCTCGACGACGATCGGCAGGCCGAGCTGAGAAACCGCAAGATCGGCTTCGTCTTCCAGAGCTTCAACCTCCTCCCCCGCATGACCGCCCTGAAGAATGTCGAAGTCCCGCTCCATTACGCCAATGTTCCAGCCGCGGATCGCCGTGACCGTGCGGTTAAAATGCTGGAAGCCGTCGGGCTGGCTGACCGCCGGTCCCACCGCCCCAATGAACTCTCGGGAGGGCAGCAGCAACGGGTCGCCATCGCCCGGGCACTGGTCACGACCCCTACCCTTCTCCTGGCCGATGAACCAACGGGAAACCTCGACACCAGTTCCGGCAGAGAGATCATGGCCCTGTTTCAGCAGCTTAATGAAAAGGGGGTTACCATAGTCATGGTCACTCACGAGCAGGAGATCGCCGAGTATGCAAAACGGACCATTCGACTTCGCGACGGCAAAATAGAAAGTGACGAGACGAGAACCCCATGAATATTCTCGAAGCAGTCACAGAGGCTGTCGAAGCCCTGTATGCCAGTAAATTACGGTCTGCCCTCACCATGCTGGGAGTGGTCATCGGCGTCGCCGCGGTCATCCTGCTGGTTGCCGTGGGTGAAGGCGCCCGGAACTATATCACCGGTGAACTTTCGGGGCTGGGAAGCAACATAATCATCATCACTCCGGGAAAACTGGAGACCAAGGGCGGGTTCGGGGCCTATCCCGTGGGAACGACCCACAAACTCACCCTCAACGATGCAGAGGCCCTTGACCGTCGCGCCCATACCTTAAACGGCGTCGCCCCCATCGTGCTGGGGACCATGACCGTAAAGTTCATGAACCTCAGCCGCAACACCACGGTGATCGGTACCTGGCCAGAGTTTCAGCAGGTCCGCAACCTTCACGTGGAGATCGGCGACTTTGTCTCCCGCGAAGACGTCGACGCCCACCGGCGCGTGGTGGTGCTGGGAAGGAAGGTGAAGGAACAACTCTTTGCCGATGCCGACCCGCTGGGGAGCCTCGTCACCATCGGGGACTACCGTTACCGGGTCGTCGGTATCATGCAGAAGAAAGGCCACCAGCTGGGCATAGACATCGACGATGTGGTCTTCATCCCCGTAACGTCCGGCCAGGAACTCTTCGACACCGACAGTCTCTTTGAAATCCTCGTGCAGGCCAAGGAGGGGGGAGACAGACTCTACCTCGCCGAACGAGATATCAAGGATATAATAATCCACCGCCACGCCAACCGCGAAGATTTTACCGTTACCTCCCAGAGCGCCCTCATGGAGACAACGGGCAACATACTGAACATCCTCACCTATGTACTGGCCGGCATAGCAGGCATTTCACTGGTGGTGGGCGGCGTGGGGATCATGAACATCATGCTGGTGTCGGTCAAGGAACGGACCCGCGAGGTGGGCATTCGAAAGGCCCTGGGAGCAAAGCAGCGGGACATCCTCCGCCAGTTTCTCATTGAGTCGATTATCATCAGTCTCAGCGGAGGGATTGTCGGTATTCTCGTCGGCGGCGGCATTGCGCTCTCCCTGCCGCTCATCTTCCCTTCCCTCCCCATGACCGTCTCGACCTGGTCGGTGGTCACGGCCTTCACTTTCTCTTTCTTCGTCGGGATATTCTTCGGTGTCTATCCCGCCCGACAGGCTTCGAAGCTCGATCCTATCGAAGCGCTGAGGTACGAGTGAGGCAGGCTGAAGACTGAAACCCTTCAAAAGCCAGGGCCTTGCATACTTCGCTCCAGCCTTCCCTTCAGCCTTCAGTCTTCAGCCTGAATTACCTTGACACCCTCTCCCCGCTGGGCTAGAGTTTAGTAAATTCAAACTTTTAAAGGAAAGCCCTATGTTTGGTCTTGGCGTACCTGAACTTCTCATCATTTTCGCAATCATTGTGGTCATCTTCGGCGCAAAGAAGCTGCCAGAGATCGGCTCAGGCCTCGGCAAGGCTATCCAGAATTTCAAGAAGGCCGGCGAAAGTGAATCCGACAGCACCAAGCGTGTCGAAAAAAACGGTGAAGCCGGCCAGTCCGAAGGTAAAAAGGTATAATCCGGCTGCCTGGTCTCCAGTGTACCGGCAAACCTCTTCCACCTCTGATGAAACGTAATCTATCCCCGTTACTCGCGCTCCTTCTTCTCACTTCCATTTCCTGCTCCCGACCTCCTGTATCCGATCATATCTTCAAAGACACCCGGGTCATGATGGGTACCGTTGTCGGTATCACCGTGGTGTCGACCGACAAACCCAGGGCCGATGCTGCTCTCAATGCCGCCTTTGGCGAACTGGACCGACTGGAAAAGATGATGAGCACCACCATCCCCACCAGCGATGTCGCCAGGATCAACGAAGCCGCGGGCAAGCAACCGGTCAGGGTCTCTCCCGAGGTACTGGAATTACTCGACAAGGCCGCCGAAGCCCATCGGATCAGCAATGGCCTTTTCGATGTCACCGTGGGACCGCTGGTGGGACTCTGGGGCATCGGCGTCAAAGAGCCCCGCGTTCCATCAAAAGAGGAGATAGCCGCCGCCGTCGCCCTCTGCGGCGCAGATCGACTCGAAGTAGACAAAGCCGCAGGTACGGTCTTCCTGAAATCGCCCGGTATGGCCATCGACCTGGGGGGGATCGCCAAGGGGTACGCCGCGGACCGTGCCATCGAAACACTGAGAAAATCGGGTATCACAGCGGGCGTGGTCGCGGTGGCAGGTGATATCAGGGCCATGGGCTCCAAACCCGACGGCTCTTCCTGGCGGATAGGCGTGCAGCACCCCCGTGACAAGGACAAGCTCCTTACCTCTCTCGCCCTCACCGACAGGGCCGTTTCCACCGCCGGAGATTATGAGCGTTTCCTTGAAAAAGACGGCGTCAGATATCATCATCTACTCAACCCGGCCACCGGCATGCCTGCAACCCTATGCCAGAGTGCCACCGTGGTAGCATCGGCGGGGATCGTCACCGACCCTCTTTCCACCATTATATTTCTTCTCGGCCCCGAAGCAGGGATGGCGCTGGTGGAGACAATGCCGGGAGTGGAAGCCATCATCGTTGATGCACAGGGGAAGGCAACCGTCTCCAGCGGCCTTAAAAATTCGGTGGCCGTAAAATGAAACCGATGGACCTCTTCCGGCTCACCACCTGGGGCGACCGCCTGCTGGTGGTCATACTGGCGGTCATCACTCTGGCGGCTTTTCCCCTCGTCGGAGCCGGTACCCGGCAAAGCGATATCGTCATCATCGAAGTCGACGGTAAACCGGTAAAGAAAGTATCCCTCAAAAATGACGGGCAGTTCACCATTCACGGCGTTATCGGCGACGCAGTATTCGAGGTGAAGGAGGGCAAGGTCCACGCAGAATCGGCCCCCTGCAGCAACAAGGTCTGCATTCACCAGGGTTGGACCAACATGCCGTGGAAACTGCTGGTCTGCATCCCCAACAAGGTGGTGGTCCGTCCCGTTGATGCAGGCGGCGCAAACGGAGTGGATGCGGTCACATGGTGAACCGGGCTGCCAATAACCAAGTCAGAGGTATAAGCCGGGAAAGCAGGACCAGAGAGACGGTCTTTCTGGCGCTGCTCGGCACCTTCGCCATCGTCCTTCATACGGTGGAGGCGGCCATACCATCCCCCCTCCCCTGGATAAAGATCGGCCTGGCCAACGTCATCACGCTCGTGACCATCCCGCTCTTCGGGGGCGGGGCCGCTCTGGCGGTGACCATCGTCCGGGTTGTGGTCGGGTCGATGATCACCGGCACCTTTCTGGGGCCGTCCTTCATCATCAGCCTTTTTGCAGGGATTGCGGCAACGCTGGCGATGATCGTTACCTTCCGTTATTTCTCCCGGAAGCTGAGCCTCGTCGGGGTGAGTGTCATCGGCGCCTATATCCACAGCTTCGTGCAGGTGGCCGTGGTTTATCTACTTCTGATACGGCACAAGGAGATATTCTATATTCTCCCCTTCTTCCTTTCCCTGTCGCTTCTCATGGGTCTGGCCACCGGGCTGGCAGCTATTCTTCTGGAAAAAAAGCTGGCGGATGTGGTACAAGTACATGCGAGCTTGGGAGTTCGAGGGCGGTAAGACAACAAAATCGGAGGATTACCGGGTGGCGGAAGGCGAAGAGCAGCGTTTCGAATTCAATTTCAGCAAGATGCAGCTCATAATGATTGCCAGCGGTGTTTTTATCCTGGCGGCCGTCATGTTTGCGCTGGGCATGGTTGTCGGTAAAAGTCTCGCCGAGATCAAGACCATCGTCGCCCAGCCGGTCCCGCATGAAACCTCGGCCCTCCCGCCGACTCCCGCCCAGGAAGCTCCGGCAACAGCTGAACATGCGCCCCCTGCGCCTACCGCTCCCGCAACTGCTCCACAGGAAGGGCTGACCCCGGTTATCCCCCCCGTTGAGCCGCACGCAACCCCGACACCGGCACCCGAGGCGGCAAAAACCGAGGCTCCGGCACAACAAAAAACGCAACCCCAAACGGAGCGCCCTGTTATTCAGCCTCTGCCGTCGCCGCCGATAAACCTGCCCGAACCGACGATCATGCAGACCCAGACCCCGCAATCGATGCAGCCGTCAGCGGGTGAAGCGGAGACGAAATCAAAGCCCGCCGAAACAACAAGCGTCAAACCGGCAAGCAAGCCGGAAAAAACGGCCGCGAAAACGCGCAAATCAAAATCTACTGCATCCTCGCAGAAGTATCTGCTTCAGGCCGCCAGCTTCTCGGACCGCACCGAGGCGGAAAACCTTATCCAGACGCTGAAGAAACGGGGGATAAGGGCAACCATCGTCCCCATCGACATCGAAGGGAAAGGGACATGGCACCGCGTGAGAACCGGCCCCTACCGCAGCCGTGAAGAGGCGGAGAAGTATATCGAGAAACTCCAGATGATCAACGGGCTTGGCTTGACGCCGATGCTCATTGCCGCCGACTGACCCCCCATGAATGATGCCAGGCACCCCGTCGACAAACTGGTGGAACTGATGTCCACCCTCCGAAGCCCCTGCGGATGCCCGTGGGACAAGGAGCAGACCCGCAAATCCCTCACTCCCTTTCTCATCGAGGAGGCTTACGAAGTAGTCGAGGCCATTGAAGGCGGCAACCCTCGCGAACTCAAGGACGAACTGGGCGACCTGCTCTTCCAGATCATCTTCCATTGCCAGATAGCCAGAGAGCGCGGCGAGTTTGACCTCAACGACGTCGCCGAACACTCCCATGCAAAGATGGTCAACCGTCATCCGCACGTCTTCGGCGATGCACAGCTCGAGACCTCGGCCGATGTCCTCGCCAACTGGGAGGAGATCAAGAAGAAGGAGGAGCATCGCAAACGAAGCTCCATGCTCGAAGGGCTCCCCAAAGAACTGCCCGCCCTGCTCAAGGCCCACCGGGTGCAGGACAAGGCTGCCCGCGTCGGCTTCGACTGGGAGAAACTGGATCAGGTCATCGACAAGGTTGAGGAGGAGGTCGGCGAGTTCCGTGAGACGCTCCACACAAAAGACCCGGAGAAGATGGAGGAGGAACTGGGAGACGTCTTTTTCTCCCTCGTCAACGTTTCACGGTTTATCGGCGTCAACCCGGAAGAGGCACTGCGCAAGACCATCAGCAAGTTCATCCATCGCTTTAAGTATATCGAGGAAAAGGCTGCGGAAGCAGGAAAAAACCTGTCGGAGATGACCCTTGAAGAGATGGACCGACTCTGGGACGAAGCGAAGAAAAAGGGGGCTTGAAGACGCCTTTTGCGAGCCGCTCCTTTAGCCCGCCGGAAGGATAGAATTATTTTTTGACATTTCAAGGGGTTTCCCCCATAATCCCCAGCCATGCAAACGCCCGATACGCCATATCTTTCCGTAGTGCTCCCCATATATAACGAGGAAGAGAGCATCCCGGTGCTCCTCTCGCGGATTACCGCCGCCCTCGACCCTGTAGGCAAGCCTTACGAAATCGTCTGCGTCAACGACGGCAGTTCCGATTCAAGCCTTTCTCTGCTGCAGGATGCCGCCGGGAAAAATCCGCGCATCCGCATCGTCAACTTCAGAAAGAACCACGGACAGACTGCTGCTTTCGACGCCGGTTTCCATGCGGCCCGAGGCGAGGTGGTGGTCACCATGGATGCGGACCTGCAGAACGACCCCGCCGACATCCCGCGCCTGCTGGAAAAGATGAAGGACTACGACGTCGTCTGCGGCTGGCGGCAGAAGCGGAATGACCCATGGATACGGCTTTTCTCGTCCCGCATCGCCAACGGCGTGCGCAACTGGCTGAGCGATGAGACCATCACCGATACCGGCTGTTCCCTCAAGGCATTCCGGCGCGAGCACCTTTTGAGGCTCAAACTCTTCAACGGGATGCACCGGTTCCTCCCCACCCTCCTCAAGATGGAAGGGTGCAGCGTCGTCGAGGTCCCGGTAAGTCACCACCCGCGCCAGTACGGCGTTTCCAAGTACGGCATCGGCAACCGGCTCTTCAAGGGTATCTATGACCTGATCGCCGTCCGGTGGATGAAAAAGCGCTACCTTGCCTACCGGAACGATATGGAGATTCTGTAAATGGAATTGAACTGGTGGGTCGTACTGGGCTTTTTCGGCCAGGGACTCTTTTTCATGCGGTTCTTCGTGCAGTGGATTGCATCGGAGAAGAAAAAAGAAAGCGTCATTCCCCTCGCCTTCTGGTATTTCAGCATCGGCGGCAGCCTCATCCTCCTCATCTACGCCATAAAACGGAAGGATCCGGTCTTCATCGTAGGCCAGTCCACCGGTATGATAATCTATGTAAGAAACCTCATGCTTATCTACCGCAAACAGCAGACGGCCGAGGCCGACGTATAGCTCCCTCTCCCAATTGCGCGGGGTGTCACGATGACCATGGTCAGGACACATCTCATCATCGAAGGTCTTGTCCAGGGAGTTTTCTTCCGGGCAAGCACAAGACAGACCGCCCAGGAGCACGGTGTCAACGGCTGGGTGAAGAACCTTTCAAACGGCAATGTCGAGGCAGTCTTCGAAGGGGATGAGGCTGCGGTACGGAAAGTAATCGACTGGTGCCACCACGGCCCGCCGGGAGCATCGGTAAATAAGGTAATCGCGAACCGGGAGGACTGGACAGGAGAGTTTGACGGATTTTCGGTGAGGTATTATTGATCAGTGCCCACCAGGCGCTAACGACAGCCATGCTTACAAGCACATAGCCTATCCTTCATGGCAGTCTCTTTTCAGACCTGTTTCTTCCGACGCTTTGAGACATCTACAATTTTCCCACCCTCAAACACATAGCAGGGCGTATGTGTCCTGTCCGCCAAATCGCGGGCTTTCCTGGCAGCCCTCTTGAGCGCTTTGTCAGCACCGGCAAAGTCGGAGTCTTTCGGTAATGCTTTTTTAGTACTCATGTCTTTTCACCCCAATCCAGCAGCACCGGCGTACTGCCTGAGTTATCATATAATATCCATGCGTCAACAAGGTTCTTGAAAATCTTATCGAAGTTACGCAGACCTGCGCTGAATCTACGACGGATAATATCTTCCGGCACATCGTGTCCACCTTGGGCCACGCGGGCTGCAACCCTGACAACGGCCATCTCGGCATTCGGAAGGGTCAGATAAATAAGCTTAACATGATAACCTATCGCCTGCCACTGCGTAATTCGTTGAGCATATGAACGGCCGCTCAAAGTCGTCTCGAAGGCAAAACTTTTCCGCTGCCTTACCCTCCCTTTTATCTCGTCGAGCATGAGACGTCCTGCACGCACAGCAGCAGTCTCCGGTTTAAAGGGTGACAATCCTGCAGCTATAAGATCGGCATTGACAAAATCAGGGCAACCCGCCTCGTTGGGCAAAAATTCCCTGGCAAAGGTGGTCTTCCCCGCCCCGTTCGGACCGGCAATAATGATGATTTTATTTTCGTACCTATTCGAGCCCCTCATCTTTATGCTCTCGTAAACACTTTTACAGCTTCGCCAGGCTCTTTCCGCAGGCCTCGATGGTCCGCTCGATATCTTCTTCCGAATGAGCCAGGGAGAGGAAGGCGGCCTCGAACTGCGACGGCGCCAGGTTGATCCCTTCGGCCAGCATGTTCATGAAGTATTTCCCGAACTTCGCCGTGTCGGACTTTGCCGCCGTGGCAAAGTCGTACACCTCTTCGCCGGTGAAGAAGCTGCAGAACATTGAGCCCACGCGGGTATGGTATGACGGTACGCCCGCCTTCTCGAACTGGGCCTTTATCCCGTCGCAGAGCTGCTTTGAAAGCTCTTCCAGCCGCTCGTAGGTTCCGGGGTGGCGCAGTATCTTCAGTGTTTCGATGCCCGCGGTCATGGCCAACGGGTTGCCCGAGAGGGTCCCGGCCTGATAGATGGGGCCGGCCGGCGCCACCTTCTCCATGATCTCCGCCTTGCCGCCGTAGGCGCCAACCGGCAACCCGCCGCCGATGACCTTGCCCAGAGTGGTCAGGTCGGGGTCGATGCCGTAGAGCTCCTGGGCCCCGCCGTAGGCGACACGGAACCCGGTCATTACCTCGTCGAAGATCAGCAGCGCGCCGTACTGGCGGGTAATCTCCCGAAGCCCCTCAAGAAACCCGTGGGCAGGGGGGATACAGCCGCCGTTCCCCATCACCGGTTCGAGGATTACGCAGGCGATCTCTTCTCCCTTTTTCTCGAAGAGCTCCTTGACCGCTTCAAGATTGTTGTAGAGTGCGGTGAAGGTGTGCTTGGCGTAGTCGGCGGGAACACCAGGGCTGCCGGGGATGCCCAGCGTCGCAACACCCGAACCGGCCTTCACCAGCAGGCCGTCGGCATGACCGTGATAGCATCCCTCGAACTTCAAAATGGTATCCCTGCCGGTAAAGCCCCGCGCCACACGGATGGCGCTCATGGTGGCCTCGGTGCCGGAGTTGACCATGCGTACCATCTCGATTGACGGCACGGCGTCGATTACCATCCTTGCCAGATCTATCTCAAGCTCTGTCGGCGCGCCGTAGCTGGTGCCCCTGTCCACCGCATGCTTAATGGCCTCGCTGACCTGGGGGTGGGTATGCCCCACAATCATGGGCCCCCAGGAGAGGACATAGTCGATATACTC
>JAOUDF010000043.1 GCA_029859385.1 Nitrospirota bacterium | reverse complement strand
TACCCTGTCAGCCAGGGCCGCTTTCCTGCTCCCCTTCGTTCCCGCCCTCATTGTGACGGGTTATGCCCTATACGAAGCAGGCAACATCCGCATCGACCGACATATCATCAGCTCGGCGAAGATACCCAAAGATGCCGGGAAGATCACCATCGCCCAGATATCCGATGTCCATGTCGGCCTGATTGTAAGAGAGAGGCAGCTTGGGAAGATTGTAGCGGCAGTAAAAAAAGCGAACCCCGATATCCTGGTGGCGACGGGCGACCTGGTCGACGGCCAGATAAACCATCTGGACGGCCTCTCCACGCTGCTGACCGATATCAAGCCCCGCTACGGAAAGTTCGCCGTCACCGGCAACCATGAGTTCTTCGCGGGGATAGACCAGTCCCTGGACTTCATGCGAAGGGCCGGTTTTACCGTCCTGCGGGATGAATGGGTCGGCGTGGCCGGGGCAGTTACCATCGCCGGCGTCGACGATCCCGTCGCGAGGCGCTTCGGCCGCGCTCCAATGCTGTCGGAGAAAGACCTTTTGCAGCGGCTTCCTTCCGACCAGTTCAGGTTGTTCCTCAAGCACCGGCCCGAAATTGAAGACGGTAGTCCGGGTCTTTTCGACCTTCAGCTCTCCGGACACACGCACCGGGGGCAGATATTCCCCTTCAGGTTTCTGGTAAAAATCTATTATCCCTACCTCTCGGGGAGGTTCGACCTCTCCAGCGGCTCCATTCTCTATGTGAACCGGGGGTCGGGCACGTGGGGACCGCCACTAAGGTTTCTCTCGCCACCCGAGGTAACGGTAATCGACCTGGTTCCTGCCAGGTAGATCCATCAGGACTCCAGCCAGTACTTCGACTTTCTCCTGGCAAAGAGCTTCACCAGCGCCAGCCCCGCGATAAAACCGCCGATATGGGCAAACCAGGCAACGCCTCCCTGGGCCTTGAGGCTCACAATACCGTTGATGACCTGGAGGAGTATCCAGAAACCTATCAGAAAGACGGCAGGCAGGTGCACTACCCGCACCATGAAAAAGATCGGGATCACCGTCAGCACCTTCGCCCGGGGAAACAGTATGAGATAGGCGCCCAGTATGCCCGAGATGGCGCCGCTGGCCCCCACCATCGGCATTCTCGAATCGGGAGAGATAATGATGTGGGCGAAAACCGCCGCCAGACCGCAGACCAGATAAAAGGCCATGAACCGCCACCGCCCCATCCGGTCTTCCACGTTGTTGCCGAATATCCAGAGATAGAGCATGTTGCCGGCCAGATGGAGAAATCCGCCATGGATGAACATCGAGGTAATAAGGGTCAGCGAAGTCGGGACGTAGAGGGGACGGTAGACGGAGACGCCGTGGGTTATCTCGTAGGGGACGGCGCCCAGTGAAAAAACCACCAGCCTTGATTCGGGGCCGAGAAGAAATTGCGCCGCGTAAATGATTATGTTAACCGCGAGAAGCGCAACAGTGACGACGGGGAAGCGTTCGGTAGGGTTTTCATCGCGGATGGGGATCAATGCCGTGCCCTCGGAAGAGTGCGGGAGGCCGGCTGACGGGTGATTTGGCTACCCGTCACGAGACGGAGAAACGGTTCCTGAGGTAGTCTCTGAGTTGCCTGAAAACCGCCTCTCCCTTCTCCAGGGCGGCCATGGCCTCATGCTCACTGTAGCCCTTTGAGGGTATCCAGATCGGGAGGTCTTCCCGTTGAAACAGCGGGAAGCGCGCCTTGGAGCCCAGCTTTTCCAGCTCGGTGATCGATGAGATAACTTTCTCGATGGATTCGATATCGTTCTTGAAGACCGCCATGAAGACCGCCGAGGTATTGTGGTCGGTGGTGTAGACCTTTTCGAGGGCGAGACAGGCCTTTACGATCTTCTCCGCCGACTGCTGCGCAAAATAGATGCACCGGCTGTAAATGCTGTTGATGTATGCCATCCGCGCCGTCTGGATGTCCACTTCGCTCTCGATCAAATACGCATTGGCAATGGCTTTCGGATGGTGCATTCGGCGGTTCCTCCCGGTTATCGTTGACAGGCGTTTCTTGTAAGGCGTGTGCCAAGATAAGGCAGAATGCCTTTTTTGTCAATAAATTCACCGCATGAACCTTGACAAAAAAGGGGTTACTTTTATAATGAGGCCTGGCATTCACCCTTCACCCATGGTTGTGATGAAATATTTCCTGCTGGTTTTCCAGATTTTCGCCTGCCTCCTGCTCCTCTTTCAGACCCCGGCCGATGCTGCCAAAAGCTCCGTTTCCCGGCAATACTCCCGGGCCGTAAGCAGCATGAAAAGTTTTATGGACAAGGAGTCAAAGAAGAAATATCGCTCCAACTGGGAGAAGCAGATCGACCCGTTTCTTGTCATTGCGAAAAAATATCCGAAATCGAGCATAGCAGACGATGCCCTGTTCCAGGCAGGAGAGGGCTACCTGAACCTTTATCAGTACTCCCGGGTCAAAAAAGACCTGGACCGGGCCTCCGACCTCTTCGAAAAGATTGTCGTGAAATATCCCAAGAGCGATTCGGCGGATGAAGCCCTGTTCAAGCTTGGCGAAGTGGCATTCAGCTATCAGCAGGACCTCTCGTCGGCCCTCTCCCGGTTCGAGAGACTGACGAAGAAATATCCCAAGAGTAAATATCTGAAGGAAGCCCGCAAGATGGCGGGGAAGATCGCTGTCCAGCTCGAGCAGGAGGGCGCGGCGAAAAAAGTGGCCGAACCGGCCAAGGAGACCCGACCCACAAGGCCTTCCGTCGACAGCGAACCGGCGCCCCGGGAAACAGCCATCTCCGCGGTGCCGACACCGGAACCGCCGTCCATCTCAGGCCTTGCTTACATCAAGGACCTGCGCCACTGGTCCAACGACACCTATACCCGGGTGGTGATCGACCTGGACAACCAGGTGACCTTCGACAAAAACCGCCTTTACAACCCCGACCGTCTCTATTTCGATCTTCACAACTGTCGCCTCGACGGCAATCTTGAAAAAGAACCGCACCAGATAAATGACGGCATCCTCAAGAGCGCACGGGTGGGTCAGTTTACCAACGACACCGTGCGGCTTGTGCTCGACCTCGACACCTTCCAGTCGTATCAGATATTCCCAATGGAGAATCCCAGCAGGCTCGTCATCGATGTAGTGGCCAAAGGGGGCTCAATGCCGATGGAGGAGGCCCCCCCGCCACCGTCGGCAAACACCACGAAGACAAAGAAACCGTCCTGGGCACTCAGGAACTGGCAAAAAGCACCGACTTCGCCTTCAGCCACCCCGTCTCTCGCCCGACAACTGGGACTCGGCGTACACCGCATTGTCATCGATGCCGGTCATGGCGGCAATGATCCCGGGGCTGTCGGGCCTACGGGATTGAGGGAAAAAGATGTAGTGCTCGATATCGCCGTGCGTCTCGCGAAGCTTGTGAAGGCAGAGATCACCGACGACGTCATCCTTACCCGCAAGGATGACACCTTTATCCCTCTCGAGGAGAGGACCGCCATCGCCAACAAGCAGAAGGCCGACCTCTTCATATCCGTCCACGCCAACGCCAGCCGCAACAAGCGCACCAAGGGGATAGAAACCTACCTGCTGAACCTGACCGCCGACAAGGATGCCATCGAGGTGGCCGCCCGGGAAAACCAGGCGTCGATGAAATCGATGAGCGACCTCGGCGGGGTCCTCAAGGAGATCATGAAGACCGCCAAGAAGGATGAATCGCTTCATCTGGCCCATCATGTACAAAAGAACCTGGTAGAGGACCTCTCGGCCAAACAGGGGGGCATACAGAACCTTGGCGTAAAAGAGGCCCCCTTCTGGGTGCTCATCGGCGCTCAGATGCCCAGCATCCTGACGGAGGTCGGGTTTATAAGCAACGAAGATGAAGAAGAACGCCTGGGTAATCCGGAGTACCGGCAGGAGATCGCCCAGGCAATTTTCAATGGAGTTAAAAGGTATGTCAGCTCGGTTTCTCCCAAGGTAGCGGAAGCGTCATCCTCCGAGGAGGCGGAAGAGGAGGCATCACCTTCCAATGAATAGACTGAGCCTTCCCTCCATTACCCTCGGCCGTTACGTTGCCGGCGACACCGCCGTCCACCGGCTCGACCCGCGCACCAAGCTCCTCGCCTATGCCTTGCTCTGCGGGGCGCTCTTCACCGTCAACAGCCCCGCCAGCCTCGGCGTCGCAACCCTCTTTCTGCTCATCTCCGCCCTCGCCTCACAGATAAAACCAGGGCGGCTGATCAAGGGGCTTATCCCCTTTGCATGGCTCTTCGCCATCACCGGCCTCACCCATGTTTTCAGCACCGGCGGTACGTCGCTCCCCTTCTTTCCGCTGGGCCCCGTCGATGTCACCTGGGAAGGGATCAACGCCGGTTTTCTCATTACCTCGAAACTGGCCCTCATGGTCATGGGTTCCATGGTCCTCGCCGCCACTACCTCGCCGGCGGAACTGACCTTCGGCATGGAGCGTCTTCTCTCTCCCCTGCGCCTGTTCAGGATCGACGTCACCCGCTGGGCCGCCATGCTCTCCCTCTCCATCGCCTTCATCCCCATGCTGCAGGAAGAGGCCGCACGGCTCATGGCCGCCCAGAAAAGCCGCGGCATGGCCGCCGGACAGAAGGGTATCATCAATAAAGGGCGCGAGATGTCGCCCCTCATCCCCCTGCTGTTCACCCGTCTCTTTGAGAAAGCAGCGCTGATCGGCGACGCCTTCTCGGGCCGGGGATACACCGACGGCACCCTGTCCGCCGCCGTCCGGGAACACCGGTTTCACCGGCGTGATTTCGTTGCCGGTGGAATCACCATCACCGTAGCCTTCATCGCCATTTCCCTCTAATGTCCCCGCGCACCATCAAGCTCACCATCGAATACGACGGCGCTGCTTACGCCGGTTGGCAGTACCAGGCCAACGCCCTTTCCATTCAGCAGGTCATGGAACAGGCACTGGAAAGCCTGACGCATGTGAAAACGCGACTCAACGCCTCGGGCCGCACCGACGCCGGGGTCCACGCCCTGGGCCAGGTTGCGCACTTTACAACCGAGAGCAGAATGTCTCCGGAGGCCTTCGTAAGGGGCTTCAACACCCTTCTGCCGCCCGACATCGCCGTCAAGTCAGCCGAGGAGGTCCCGGTTGATTTCAGCGCCCGGCACAGCGCAAAGGGAAAGCGCTACCGCTACCTCATTTACAACGACCCCGTGCGCTCCGCCCATCTGCGAAACTACAGCTGGCATATCCGAAAGAAGCTGGACATCAACGCCATGCGGCAGGCCGCGGAACACCTGCTGGGAGAACACGACTTCAGCGCCTTCCGCTCCGCCAACTGCGACGCCCCCCATGCCGTCCGCGAGATTCACGAACTGTCGGTCACCGTCACCCCGCCTGATATCGTCCCCTTTTCACTCGCCCTTCCCCGCGTTGAAGAACCCGCCGGATTACCGCGAATCATCGTCGTCGAGGCCCACGCCACCGCATTCCTCAAGCAGATGGTGCGGAATATCGTCGGTACGCTGGAAGAGGTCGGCCGGGAAAGGATGACGCCTGAGCAGGTAAAGAGCATTCTCGAAGGCAAAGACCGCCGACATGCCGGCCCCACCGCCCCGCCGCAGGGGTTGTTTCTGGTGTCGGTGGATTACTGATCCGTCAGCTGACTCCGCATGGGTATTGACATCGGTATGACCATATGGTAATCATCTCTTCATGAAATTCGCCATCTCAATACAAGACAAGATATTCAAGGAAGTCGAAGCCGCGGCCAAGGAGCTTCATTGTTCGAGAAGCGAGATATTCTCCATCGCGGTCAAGGACTTTCTCGAAAAACAGAAATCCCGGAAGCTCCTGGATGCATTGAATGAAGCCTATTCCGACACTGATACCCAGGAAGAGGAAGCCGTGAGAAAGGCGTCGAAACGGCGTTACGCTCGCACCATAAAGGAAAAATATTGAACATCCGGCAGGGGGACATATTCTGGGTTGACCTGGGCGAGCCGAGGGAATCAGAGCCCGGCTATCGCCATCCACATGTAGTCATCCAGAACAACGTCTTCAACAGGAGCAGGATAAACACGGTAGTAGTGTGTGCCCTAACCTCCAACCTGAAACGCTCGGAAGCCCCCGGCAATGTCCTGCTGCGCAAAGGCGAAGGCAAGCTGCCCAAGGACAGCGTGGTCAACATCTCCCAACTCGTCACCGTAAACAAGTCGGACCTTATTGAGAAGATTGGCTCGTTACCACGCCAGCGCATTGATCAGATCATCGATGGTATCAGGCTGTTGATGGAACCGAGGGATTTGTGAGAGAAAGTGGCCGCGTCGGGACGAGTCGCGAAAGCGAGCTTGTCATTTTTGAAGATGCGACCCCGGAGGTTCCCCCAAATAACCGCGCGCCCCACAGCATCGTGTTAGATCACGAGAGGAATTGTCATGGCTATGACCATCTTTAGTATCGAAGGGCCTTTTGATGTACCAATACAGCCCAATGTCCAGTCGAAGATGGTCGCAGAAGACCTTTCGTCATTTTGGAAGCAATGTCCTTCGTTGAAATCAAAAATCGGAGGCTATGTTTTCGCTGTACGAGCAGGAAAAGGTTTAACTCCGCTATATGTCGGGAAGACAACCAATTGCTTTGAAAAAGAGTGCTTCACCGATCACAAGTTGAAACATTACAACTATGGCCTAGCCCCTTATAAAAAAGGCACCCCTGTAATGTTCTTCGTGAGCTACCCTGCAAAAAAAGGAAAGGTGAATGCCGCTGATATCGCTGATCTTGAAGATTTTCTTATTCAAGTTGGACGAACCATTAATCCCGACCTTAGAAACATAAAAGGTATTAAAGAACCAACTTGGGGAATTAAGGGGGTAATCCGTGGCGGAAAGGGTAAAGCCAATGGCGCAGAAAAATCTTTCTGTCACCTCTTTGGTCTGTGATCTAACCTTACGCTCAAGCGGGACGGCGCGAAAGAGCACCGACACTTATCAAACACTCGCCCCCAACCAGCCATAACCAGCCCCTCGACAAATTCGCAATTCAACTGCATAATTTCCGCATTTTATAACCAAGAACTGCTCAAAAACACCCCTTGAGGACACCATGCCCCCTGCCCTGCAAATTCTCCGTTCAGTCTTCGGCTACGACGCCTTCCGCGGCCAACAGCAGGCCATTGTCGAACACCTCGTAGGCGGCGGAGACGCGCTGGTTCTGATGCCCACGGGCGGCGGCAAGTCGATCTGCTATCAGGTCCCGGCTATCGTCCGCAAGGGCGTGGGCATTGTGATCTCTCCCCTCATCGCGCTGATGCAGGACCAGGTCGATGCCCTCAAGCAGGCGGGCGTCAAGGCGGAATTTCTCAACTCCAGCCTCAGTGGCCGTGAGGCCTTCGCGGTGGAAGGCCGTTTGGAGCGGGGCGAGCTGGACCTGCTCTACGTCGCCCCCGAGCGGCTGATGACGCCGCGCTTCCTTGAACTGCTGGAGCGGGCCGAGATCGCCCTCTTCGCCATCGACGAGGCCCACTGCGTCTCCCAGTGGGGGCATGACTTCCGGCCGGAGTATGTGCAACTTTCCATCCTGCACGAGCGTTTCCCCCAAATACCGCGTATCGCACTGACCGCTACCGCCGACGCCCCTACCCGCCGCGAGATCGTCGAGCGCCTTGGGCTTACCGGCGCGCAACAGTTCGTGGCGAGCTTCGACCGCCCCAACATCCGCTACCGCGTCACTTACAAAAACAACGGACGCGAGCAGTTGCTGGCCTTTCTCGAAGCGGAGCACCGGGGCGATTCGGGGATCGTCTACTGCCTGTCGCGTAAAAAAGTCGAGGAGACAGCCCAATGGCTCGCCAACAAGGGGTGGAAGGCCCTGCCGTATCACGCCGGGCTCAATGCGGAAACGCGGCGGCAACACCAGCAGCTTTTTCTGCGGGAGGAAGGGGTGGTGATGGTGGCGACCATCGCCTTTGGCATGGGGATCGACAAGCCCGACGTGCGCTTTGTGGCCCATCTCGACTTGCCCAAAAGCATGGAGGGGTACTATCAGGAAACCGGCCGAGCAGGCCGGGACGGCATGCCTGCCGACGCGTGGCTCGCCTACGGGCTGGGCGACGTCATCACCCTGCGCCAGATGGTTGAAGGCGGCGAGGCGAGCGAGGAGCGGAAGCTGCTGGAAAAGCGCAAGCTCGACGCCCTGCTGGGGTACTGCGAATCGGTGGCCTGTCGTCGCGGCCTGCTGCTGGCCTACTTTGGCGAGAACTATCAGGGCGCGTGCGGCAACTGCGACAATTGTCTCGACCCGCCGCAGACCTGGGACGGCACCGAGGCGGCCCGGATGGCGCTGTCGTGCGCCTACCGCACCGGGCAGAGATTTGGCGTGGCCCACCTTATCGACGTGCTGCTGGGCAAGCAGACCCCGAAAGTGGCCCAGTTTGGCCACGAAAAAACCAGCACCTTCGGTATCGGCCAGGCGCACACGGTGGCCCAGTGGCAGGGGATTTTCCGCCAACTGGTGGCGGCGGGGTATCTTGAAGTGGATATGGAAGGGTTCGGCGGCCTGCGCCTCACTGCGGCCAGCCGTCCGTTGCTGCGGGGAGAGTCAACTATTGCCTTCCGGAAGGAGCCGGAGCGCACGCGGAAAAAGGAGAAGCGAAAGACGAGGTCATCCGCCTCTCCCGGTCACGACGCCTTGTGGCAGGCACTTCGGGAAAAGCGAATGGAGCTGGCGAAAGAACAGGGTGTGCCGCCCTATGTGATCTTTCACGACAGCACCCTGAGCGAGATGCATGCACAACGGCCGCAAACGCTGGCCGAACTGGCGCATATTTCCGGTGTGGGAGAGCGCAAGCTGGAACGTTACGGCCCGGCCTTTCTCAAGGTACTGACTGAGATGAACGGCTATTAACCTTGCTCTGCGCTGACAAATAGCGGCAAAACGTTAAGGAAACGCCAAACCTGCCGATGAGAATAGTATTACTCACGGATGAGGTGGTGTCATGCAGATCGAAAAGGCCCCTACACTGTATTTCAAAGAGATGGTCGATGCGGCCATCGAGCATCAGAAGGTAAAGATCGACGACTCGGTCGAATTCTACCTTATCAACCTGCTCTCCAACTATACCAACGCCGAGAAACTGGCCCGGTTCAACAGCGAACCGATGGTGTTGACCCTTGCCCGGGCGGCCGGATCGTCCGAAGCCGAGCAGCGCAGCCTCTACAAGGAGATCGGCGACACCTCGCTCTATGTGTCGGGCTTCTTCCCCGACAGCTTCAACCGCAAGGTCATCGACGTCGATTTCTACGTCAAGGTGGGCAGCATGGCCTACGGCTCCCTGGCCAATCTCATGATGGACTCCCGGACGGTCTTTTACAGCATCTACAGCGAGATGTCGGGCAAGTTCAAGACCCTCGTCGACGTCCTCGTGGAAGTCAGCGAGCGGTGCAAGCTCACCTCAAAGGGCGACGCCATGCGGGTCTATGAGCGCTGGCTCAGGATGAAGAGCAAAAACAGCGAGGAAGCACTCAAGGAACTGGGCATCATTCCACTGTACAATCTGGACCATACCATCATCCACTAGTCACCTGTATTCCCTCTTCGGACTCCGCGGCATATCCGTGCATGCACTCGGGAAGACTGCCGCCGATATCGTGCGACATCCTGCCTCTGCTTTTTACCAATTGAAATCTGACAATGGAACTGCTAAGACTTTGACATGCAAAGCAGATTAACTTTCCTCCCCATCCTGGCGGCACCTTTCATCCTTGCCCTCTCCGGCTGCGCCACGGAGGGCATATTTGAGGCATCTCCGCAAAGCCAGACCGGAACGCTGAAAAACTCCACCGATTATATGCCGCCGCCGGGGAAGTGCCGCATATGGTACAGAGGCCGTGACCTCGACCAGCAACCGCCGCCCGGCGAGTGCGAAGAGCTGAAAAAAAATATCCCGTCCGACGCCGTGCTGATCAGGGGCTAAAGAACATGACGCCGACCATATTTGCCATCTCCCCCCCAAGGCAATCCAATAAAATCAATCCCATAACACCTCAGCCCGCTACGACATTCATATGGTATATTGAGAAACAAAGAAACCATCATTCGGTAATAGCGCCTGGCCTATAACATACGAGTTATCCCAACCATGAAGAGCCTCAAACTCCGGCCCAAACTCTTTATTGCCTTCCTGAGCCTCGGCCTCTTCGCCACCGTAGCTACCGCCTGGCTCTATCACTCGCACGAGAAAAGACATCATACGGACGAGGCGTTCGCCCGGGTAACGGCCATAAGGGAGACTCAGAAAGAGCGGATTGAATCGTATTTCAAGGAGAAAAGGACCCTGCTGCAATGCCTCGCCCGCGACCGGTCGGTCGTCGCCGCCGTACGGTCATTCGGCGAGGCCGTCGACAACCTTCGGGCAACGCCGGAGCAGTTGGCCGGATACAGAGAAGAGCTGGAACGATATTACGAAAAGGACTACCTGGCCCGTATCAAGGCTATCACCGGCGAAGAGCCCGACCTGAAGCGCTATCTTCCCGTCAATGCCAGGGCAATCATCCTTCAAAGAAACTTTATCGTCCGTAACCACCACCCCGTGGGGGAAAAAGCCAACCTCATCGTCTCCGGCGACGGGAGTGAGTACGCACGGCTTCATGCCGTTTACCACCCCCGCCTTTCAAAGGCTTTGCGACAGGCCGGGTTTTACGACCTTTTTCTTATCGACGACAAGACCGGTCGCGTGGTGTACACCAACGTAAAGGAACCTGACTTCGGCACCAGCATGATTGACGGCCCCTATCGTGATTCCGGCGTCGCCCGGGTGTTCAGGAAGGCACTGGAGTCAGCGGAATCCGATACAGTCTCTGTCACCGACTTCTCTTTCTACGCCCCTTCTCTCGGTGCTCCCTCCGCCTTCATGAGCGCCCCCATCTATGACGGCGATATCCGCGTCGGGATAGTGGCGGTGCAGCTTCCCATCAGCCAGATAGATGCGATCATGACCGGCGGCAGGAGCTGGAAGGATGCAGGCTACGGCGAGAGCGGCGAGGGCTACCTCATCGGCGATGACTACAAGATGCGCAGCAATTCGCGGTTTCTGCTGGAAAACATTGAGGGCTACCTGGCGCTACAGGAAAAGGTGGGAGTTGATAAAAAAACCATAGACATGATGCGCGCCTATTCGTCATCCATCCTGCTCCAGGAAGTTCGTTCCGAGGCCGCCAAAAGAGTACTTACTGATGCGAGCGGCACCGTGATAACTCCCGACTATCGCGGCATACCGGTCATGAGCTCCTACACCCTGCTCAACATAGAGGGTCTGCACTGGCATCTGCTGACGGAGATAGATGTCGAAGAGGTTTTTCGAGACGTAAATGAAACAGGCAGGCAAGCGCTGTTCATTGCCTTCGCCATCGGTCTCATCGCCTTTGGCGTCGCCTACCTGCTGGCACAACGGCTTACGCGCCCCATAGATCAACTCATCGAGAACAGCCGGGAACTCGGGAAGGGGAACCTGGCGCTGAGAGTCCCGGTTTCAACCGCGGACGAGATCGGCGAGCTGGCCGCCTCGTTTAACGAGATGGCGGCGAACCTTGAAACAACCACCGTCTCCAAGGACTATTTCAACGACATCGTCACCAACATGACCGACCTCTTGATTGTCGTATCGGTGGAATTTAAGGAGACAAGCGGGCATGCGTCGGTAGCCGAGATAAAGACCGTAAACTCAGCCGCCTGCGCCATGCTTGGGTACAACGATGGAGAACTGATCGGCCTTCCCGTCGAGTCGCTTTTCAGGGTGAAGGATGATGCCCGCTGGTTCTATGGCGACGGGTTCCGGGAACTGCTGCGTATTGGCGCCATAAAGAGCGAGGAAAAGGAGTACCTGCGCAAAGACGGCTCCGTGCTCCCCGTACTCTTCTCGGCCAAACCGATGACCACCTGCGGCGACAACATCTGCCTGGTAGTGACCATTGCCCAGGACATAACCGGCCTCAAGCATTCACGGGAGCGGATGCTCTATATAGATCGCCTGCTGCGGGCCATCATGGCCATAAACAACCTCATCACCCGCGAGAAGGACGAGCGGATGCTGCTGCAGAGGGCATGCGGCATCCTTACGGTGATCAAGGAATACAAGATGGTCTGGGCCGGCATCGTCGAAAAAGACCACAAGCGAGTAGTCCCCGTTGCCCATTCCGGTTTCGATGACGGCTATCTCGACACTATCGCCGTCACCTGGGACGACCAGCCGACCGGGATGGGGCCTTCGGGGATGGCCATCAAGACCCGCCGCATGACGGTCATGCAGGACATCCTTAACGAGCCCCGCTTTGCCCCATGGCGGGATGCCGCCATCGCCAGAGGATATCGATCCAGCATCTCCCTGCCCCTCTTCGTGGACGGCGAAAAGGTCTATGGGGTCCTCAACGTCTACTCGGTCAACGAGGCCGCCTTTGTGGGCGAAGAGCTCGACCTGCTGGGCCAGGTCGCGCAGGACCTATCCTATGCCCTCACGGCAATTCGAGTCGACATACGGCAGAAAGAGGCAGAGGAAGCCCTTCGCAAGAGCGAGGCCGGGTTGGCCAAGGCCCAGGAGATGGCCCGTTTGGGAAGCTGGGAAATGGATATTGCCAGCGGCAGGATAGAGTGCTCCATGGAGGCAGGGCGAATCCTCGGACGGCCCGCTTATGAAAACACCCTCGATGTCCACGACTTCCAGGAGATGATCCACCCCGACGACCGGAACTCTGCCGGGAAAGTGCTCTTCGATGCCCTGTGCGGGCACAAACCCTATATTGTCGACTACCGTCTGCTGTCGCGAGACAACAAGGAGCGCGTGGTCCATGCCCAGGCCGAAATAGTGCGCGGTGAAGACGGCAGGCCGCAAAAGATGGTCGGCACCATACAGGATGTTACTGAAATCAGATGGTACCAGAGCCAGACGAAACTGGCGACGGAAGTCTTCGAGAACACCATCGAGGGGGTAATAGTGACAAACCAGGACGCGACCATCGAGTTTGTCAACAAGGCATTTACTACCATTACCGGCTACACCCCGGAAGAGGCAATCGGAGAGAACCCGCGCATATTGCAATCCGAGAGGCACGACCATCTGTTTTATGAAAAAATGTGGGAAGCCCTGCGCACAGAGGGGAAATGGCACGGGGAGATATGGAACCGCCGCAAGAGCGGAGAGGCATACCCAGAGGTTCTCAATATTACCGCCATCCGGGATCCAGGCGGAAAGGCATCCAAATATGTCGGGGTATTCCAGGACATCAGCTATCTCCGGTGGACAGAGGAACAACTCAAATTCCACGCCGACAACGATGCGCTGACAGGCTTGCCCAACAGGGAGGCATTCAGGGACCGGATTGACGTCCTGCTGCGGACATCGGAACAGGCCGACACCTTGCACGCCCTTGTCTTCATCGGCCTCGACCGCCTTCACACGATAAACGAAAGCCTCGGGCATATTACGGGAGATGCCGTTTTGCAGGGCGTCGCGAAGAGACTGCGCGAATCGTCAGCACATGAAAAGGCCGCCTGCCGCTATTCGGGCGACGAATTCGCCGTGATGCTCGAAGGCCTCTCCGACACCCAGGAGGCGGTAAGGGCGGCCAATACAATAATGGAGACCCTCGCCGCGCCGTTCCGAATAAAGGGTCAGGAGCTCCATATCGGCGCCAGCATTGGGATCGCCTTCTTCCCATCCGACGGCCGGGACACCGACACCCTCATAAAGAATGCCGACAGCGCCATGCGCCGGGCAAAGGAAGAGGGCGGCAAACGCTACCTCCTCTACTCGGAAAAAATGAACGAACAGGCGTTTCAGAAGCTGCAACTGGAGAACGACATACGCCGCGGCCTGAACGAGGAAGAATTCGTCCTGCACTACCAACCCAAAGTCGACATCGAAAGCGGGCGTATCATAGGTGTAGAGGGGCTCGTCCGCTGGCGGCATCCCGTTAAAGGCATGGTATCTCCCGGCCTCTTTATCCCGGTGGCAGAAGGCGCAGGGCTCATCGGCCAACTGGGAGAGAGCGTGCTGCGGCAGGGGTGCGCCCAGGCCAAACGTTGGTACGATGGCGGTTTCCGCGATATCAGCGTCGCCGTCAACCTGTCCACCAGCCAGTTCCACGCGCAGGATGTGGTAAAACTGGTGGAAACTACCCTTGCCGATACCGGGCTCCCCCCGGAAATGCTTGGCCTGGAAATTACCGAGAGCCTCGTCATGAAGGACGTACAGGGGTCGATCAGGATCATGGAACGGCTGAAGGACATGGGAATAAAGCTCTACATTGACGACTTCGGCACCGGCTATTCGTCCCTGAGCTACCTGCGGCATTTCCCCATATACGGCCTCAAGATCGACCAGTCGTTCGTGCGCGACATCACCACCGA
>JAOUDF010000253.1 GCA_029859385.1 Nitrospirota bacterium | reverse complement strand
GACAAAGCGGCTTCCCATCTGAACGCCCACTGCGCCGCGACGCATGACGTCGGCCATGTCCTTGCCGTCGATGAGACCGCCCGCCGCGAAAACCGGTATGGAGACGGCGTCGATCACCTCGGGGAGGATATCCCTTACAGGCCGGTCGGTGCCGAGATGGCCTCCCGCCTCGGTCCCCTCGACCACGACGGCGGCAGCACCCAGCTTCTCGGCCAGCACGGCAACCTTGGCCGATGAAACCACCGGTACTACGTCAATTCCCGCATCGAGGGCGATCCTGAAGACATCCTTCGAAAAGCCGGCCCCCGCAAGAATAACGTCGATCTTCTCCTGCACAGCGGCCTCGACCACCTTGGTAAAGTTGGAGACGGCCACCATGATGTTGATGCCGAGGGCGCCCCTCGAAAGCTTCCGCGCTTCGCGGATCTCCTGGACTACTTCCTCGGCGCTCAGCCCTGAAGCTCCGATGACCCCCAGTCCTCCCGCATTGGCCACAGCCGCCGACAGGGATGCCCGGGAGACTTTTACTGCCATCCCGCCCTGAATCACCGGGACCTCGAGGGAGAAGTTGCCTATCTTGATACCTTGCATAACAGTTCCTCTATAAAATAAAACCTCGCACAACAGGTGCGATCAACCGTGCCGCCCTGAGCTGTAGCCCCTCAAACAGGTCCGGGACAGGAGGCATTGCACAATCCGTGCACTTCCATTCTAGTTACCCTGGGCAGGAGCCGGGAGCTCCTTCGGCTGTTCTACCGGCGGCGCGGCCGGGGTCGGGGCCTGAGCAGGAGCGCTCTGAGCCGGCTTCGGCAGGGTTGCACTGTCAATGACGGAACCACCGCCTCCGCCCACCGACTTGGTGGAAATATAGGCCAGCGCCAGCGACGTCAGCATGAAGATGATGGCTGCGGTAGTGGTAAGCTTACCGAGAAAGGTCGTAGCGCCGCGGCTCCCGAAAAGGGTCTGGCTCGATCCGCCGCCAAGGGCTGCGCCCATTTCCGCCCCCTTGCCCCTTTGAAGCAGGACGATGACGATCAGGGCGATACAGACAATTACATGAAGAGTAACTAACAACGCATTCATTCAACAACCTCCGTGATAACCTTGTACTTTGAACCTTGAGCTTTGAACGGGACCCACCGTATTGTGTCCCTACGTAAAATTGATAATCCTGGCGAACGACTCCGGTTTGAGGCTCGCCCCACCTACCAGCGCCCCGTCGATATCCGCCTCCTTCATCAGGTCGTCGATATTCTCGGGCGTCACGCTGCCGCCGTAGAGTATCCGCACCTTTTCCGCCGCGGCCTTTCCAAAGACCTCCGCAACAAGACGCCGGATAAACCGGTGGACCTCTTCGGCCTGGACGGTGGTGGCGGTCTTTCCCGTCCCGATGGCCCATACCGGCTCGTAGGCGATCACCAGCTTTTCCACCTGGTCCGCGGCCAGAGAATCCAGCCCACCCCTGATCTGCCGCTCTATGACGGCGAAAGTCCTGTTCTCTTCTCTCTCCGAGAGCAGCTCACCGACGCAGATGATCGGGGTAAGCCCGACGGCGAGGGCTGCCTTTACCTTGCGGCAGACCGAATCGTCGGTCTCGCCGAAGTACTGCCTGCGCTCGGAGTGCCCGATGATAACATGGCTGCACCCGGCATCTTTCAGCATCAGCGGCGCGATCTCGCCGGTGAAGGCCCCCTTTTCCTCCCAGAAAAGGTCCTGTCCGGCCACGCCCACGACACTTCCCCTGATCGCCTCGCTTACCGAAGCGAGGGCGGTAAAGGTTGGCGCGATGACCACTTCCCTTCCCGCAGCCGTCGTTGCGGCGCGGCTGACTTCGCGAGCCAGATCAACCGCCTCGGCGATGGTCTTGTTCATCTTCCAGTTGCCGGCGATTAACGAACGACGCATGGGGTTCCTCTATCGAATAAACCTTAAACCGCCACCTTGTATGCTTCCCTGTCGGTGAGCGCCACAAGCCCCGGCATCTCCTTGCCCTCGAGCAGCTGCAACGATGCGCCGCCTCCGGTAGAGATAAAGGACATATTCTCGGACTCTCCCGCCTTGTGCACCGCCACGTCGGTATCTCCGCCGCCCACAATGGAGACGGCATAGGAATCGGCCACTGCATGGGCAATGGCAAAGGTGCCCCGGGAGAATATATCCACTTCGAAGACCCCCATGGGACCGTTCCACATGATGGTCTTCACGTTGCTGAGTGCCTCGGAAAAAAGCTTGACCGATGCCGGCCCGATGTCAAAACCTTTCCAGCCGCTGGGGATCTCCTGGGCGGTGACAATCTTCGACTCGGCCACTGCATCCAAGCTGGGAGCCACGACAAAATCGACGGGGAGGTAAAACTTGACTCCCCTTTTCCGGGCATCCTGCTCCATTTCGCGGGCCAGGTCGAGCATGTCGTCTTCCACCAGCGAGTCGCCTACGTTGAGGCCCTGGGCCTTCAGGAAGGTAAAGGCCATCCCGCCGCCGATGATGATCTTGTCGACCTTGTCGAACAGGTTGCGGATGACGCCGATCTTCCCCGACACCTTCGCCCCGCCGAGGATGGCGGCAAAGGGGTGGACAGGGCTGGCCACGGCCTTCTGGAGATACTCGATCTCCTTCTTCATGAGAAATCCGGCTGCCGCCACCGGCACAAACTTGGTGATGCCGTAGGTGGATGCGTGGGCCCGGTGGGCTGTGCCAAAGGCGTCGTTTATATAGACATCGGCCAGGTTCGCCAGGGATCGCGAAAAAGTCTCGTCGTTCTTTTCCTCTCCCGCATGAAACCTGAGGTTTTCGAGCAGAACCACATCGCCGGGAGCCATCTCCGCAATGGCCGATTCGACATCGGAACCGACGCAATCGTCCAGGAACAACACCCTCTTGTCGAGGAGCCGCTGAAGGCGCTTTGCCACCGGAGCCAGGCTGTACTTGAGGTTCCTTTCCCCCTTGGGCCTGCCGAAGTGCGATGCCAGTATGACCTTTGCCCCCTCATCAATCGCATGATTGATGGTGGACATGGCCGACTTGATCCGCGTATCGTCGGTGATGTTCTGATGGTCATCAAGGGGGACGTTGAAATCCACCCTGATAAATACCCGTTTCCCTCTTAAGGCAACCTGCTCGATAGTCAACTTGTCCATGGGTCCCCCAGGCTGCTGCCGTTGTTAATCCTGTTGCTTCTTTCTATTACAGGCCCTTGCCGGCCATGTACGCAATGAGGTCGACGACGCGATTGGAGTAGCCCCATTCGTTGTCATACCAGGCGATGACCTTCACCATCCTCTTTTCCATTACCGTGGTCATGTCGGCATCGACGATGGAGGAATGGGGGTTGCCGCAGAAATCGATGGAAACCAGGGGCTCGTCGGTCACGGCGAGAACACCCTTGAGGGGACCGGCGGCAGCCTCCTTCAGGAAGGCGTTGATCTCTTCTTTAGACGTATCTTTTGAGACCTCGGCAACCAGGTCGACCACCGAGACGTTCGGCGTAGGGACGCGCATGGCAAAGCCGTCCATCTTCCCCTTGAGTTCCGGCAGCACGAGAGATACGGCTTTTGCA
>JAOUDF010000042.1 GCA_029859385.1 Nitrospirota bacterium | reverse complement strand
CTTCTCCGGAGTAGTCGAAAGGAACGAAGGAGTGCGCAGCAGGTTTAACGATGCTTCAGGCACGGTGCAGAGATAGGTGGCGAGAAACTGGCTGCTTCCCATGAGGAGGGAAAGGGGCCAGAGGAGTGAATGGTTTTCCGTCAAGGCGGAAAAAAAGATGCGAGGGTCTTCAAAGCTCGATGCATAACGCTCCCAGTTGTTGAGGGAGAGATCGGGATCGGGGGAGGCAGTCACCGCGGAACAGAATGGGTCGAGGATTCCGTCGAAAAGGCCGCCCGCCATCTTTGCCAGTTGGCGCAGGTTGGCGACGGCCCTGGATGGGTCGTGGAAACCCTGTGTCGAGAGGTTGTTTAACATCTGCTCATCGACGGTATGTGAGGCGACAAGTTGCCTGTAGACGGTAGTTCCCATAGAGCGCAGTGTAGCACTCGCGGACAGGTAACTTCAATACGGAACCGTCAAGAATTACTTGGTTATTTCAAACTCCAGGGTGTCGACTTCGTAGGTATCGAGAAGGATTGTAGCCGTCCAGCGCCCCAGTTGTTCATTGACAAGGGCAGCACTGCCAAGGCCGTTGACACGGACATGGGTGCGCCAGTTGGATTTCTCCGGCGTGAAAATAGTCGGTGCAGTGCGGCCGGTCAGGTGTTCCTTAGCATAATTGAGATAAAGCATGAGTGAATGGGGGGTTTTGTCGACATCACGCAGGGTGACCACTACGAAGAAATCGTTATCCTTCCAGTTCATTGACGTAAAAGGGTCTACGGGTGCGCCGCCCTTGTCCACTCTCTTTGCCAATACCGCTGAAACATAATGCTTGCGTATTCCTTCCCGATAATTTCCGACCGGGTCAAGGACCTTCGTTCGGTATCTCGTGGCCTCATTGTGCGAGGATACAGGTGGATGTTTTTGCGTTCGCATCGCCTCCGTTATATTTGTTATTCGCGTTGACAATGGCGGGTGGGCTTGCAATAGGCCATAGCTTGACGAAGGCTGCTCTTTGGTGACATTCTCCAGGATTTTCTGAAGTTCAAGGACCGCCGAAGGGTCATAGCCTGCATCGGCCAGATATTTCATGCTTTCGATATCGGCCTTTAATTCTTCGTCGGGCCCGTATCCAGCGGCAATAATATTATGAGAGATATCGCTTATCATTCCCAGCTGGTCGATCTTTCCGTCTGTCCTCTTGATCAAGGCATGGTAATTGGGGGCGCTTTTTGACCTCTGGAGTGCCCGGCCCGGCGCCCTTCTCTCTATGTGGGCCATCTCGTGGGCAATGGCCGCGGCCAGCTGTGATTCGGTTTTCAGGACTTCCAGCAAGCCGCGATAGAGGACGATCTGCCCGCCGGGGAATGCAAAGGAGTTAATGGTCGAGCTGTTCATGACGGTGATGTTATAGCCGTACAGTTTTGTTGGGGCTACCCGGGCCATCTTCTCACCCACCTCTTGTACATAGCGGTTTACCTCTCTTAAGGGATACACCGGCTTGTCGGCAAGGAAACCCCTCAACAGGTTTTGTCCGAGGTTTACCTCTTCCTCTTCATAAAAATCGGCTGGCGGCGCTGGCGAATTTCGGCCGACGAAGATATGGCCAAGCTCTGCCATCTCGGGATTGGCACAGGAGAAAAGGGTAAGGAAGAGGGGGATGAAAACGATTGGCGCGACAGTTTTTATCATGATGACGGTCATGATAGCCCAAATATCGGATATTTCAAGTCTATCATGACCCTGCCCGGCTTGACTTGGAGTGCGTGGCCTGTATAATCCCCTGATTACACAGGTTTGGAGGTGTCATGGGGGTGATTACCCTTACCACTGATTTCGGGCTTGATGACCCGTTTGTGGGGATGATGAAGGGGGTCATCTGCCGGATAAGCCCGAAGGCCGTAATCGTCGATCTTACCCACCAGGTTCCATCCTTCGATATTCCGGTTGCTGCGTGGATGCTTAAAGACAGCTGGCGGTTTTTTCCTGAAGGGAGTATCCACGTTGCAGTGGTGGACCCCGGTGTCGGAAGTGCACGAAAGCCGATCCTTGTCGAGTGGAGGGGGCATCGGTTTGTTGGCCCTGATAACGGCATTTTCTCGTTTTTCCTGGATGAAGGCGCGGTGTATCACCTCACCGAACCACGCTATTTTCTCCCCGAAATCGAGGCGACTTTTCACGGCCGCGACATCTTTGCCCCGGTAGCGGCGCATCTTTCGACGGGAATAGCGGCCGGGGAGATGGGGCAGTTGACGACCGATGCGGTCAGGCTTGACCTCACCTTGCCGTCAGAGGATGGCGGGCGGGTAAGGGGCGAGGTCGTCTATCTGGACAAATTCGGCAATGCGATCACCAATCTGGAGATGCCTCGGAGTGCGCGGGAGATCGTCATGGGGAGCAGGGCTCTGCCGATAGTGGACTGCTACAGCCGGTGTGAAAGGGGAGAGGCGGCAGCTGTCCGGGGAAGTACGGGCAGGATCGAGATATTTGCTAACCGGGGTAATGCGGCCGCCCTTTTGGGTATCCGGCGCGGCGATGAGGTGATGGTTGAACGAGATGGTGAGTAATACTGAAAAGCTGCTGCATGTAATGACCTTCGGCTGTCAGATGAACGAGCACGATTCGGAGCGAATCGCCGGTGTCATGGGGCTTGAGGGATACACCTGCACCGGCGATGTGGAAAAGGCTGACCTGATCATCGTGAATACATGCAGCGTCAGGGACAAGGCTGAACACAAGTTCTACAGCGAACTGGGCCGGCTCAGGAAATACAAGAAGGCAAAGCCCGACCTCCTCATCGGCGTTGCCGGGTGCATTGCGCAGCAGGAGGGCGAGAAGATTATCAGGAGGGCGCCCTATGTCGACCTGGTTTTCGGTACCTCGAACATCCTCAATCTCCCTGCCATGGTCAAGCGTCGGGTTGAGCATCATGTGCGGGTCACCGAGGTTGACTTCGACCGTGAGTACAACATGCTCGACCTTCCGGCCGACAGGGGGGATGGTCTCAAGGCGTGGGTCTCCATCATGTACGGCTGCGATAATTTCTGCAGCTATTGCGTGGTCCCCTTTACCCGTGGTCGGGAGATGAGCAGGCCGTCGGCCAGTATCCATGAAGAGATATCAAGGCTGGCCGCGGACGGCTATAAAGAGGTGACGCTCCTGGGGCAGAACGTCAATTCTTACGGGAAAGGACTGGAAGAAGGTGTCGATTTCCCGGCTCTGCTGAGGTTAATCCACGACATCGACGGCATTGAGCGGATACGGTTCGTGACGTCGCATCCCAAGGACCTTTCCGACCGGCTTATTGAGGCCATGGCCGAGCTGCCGAAACTTTGTGAAGGGTTGCACCTCCCCATGCAGTCAGGTTCTGATGGAGTCCTCTCGCGGATGCGCCGAGGCTATACCTTTGCCGAGTATTACGACAAGGTGAAAAGGATGCGGCAGGCCGTCCCCGATCTCTACCTGACTTCGGACATAATTGTCGGCTTTCCCGGCGAGACCGATGAAGACTTCAGGGCTACGGTCAGGGCGCTGGAGATGGCGGAGTTCGACAGCATCTTCCTCTTTCAGTACTCACCAAGGCCGGATACCCAGGCCGGCACCCTTCCGGAACAGCTTGCCGATGATGTCAAGGCCGAGCGGTTCAATATTGTCATGGATCTCCAGCAAAAGATGACACTGAAGAAGAACAGCTTCCGCGTCGGGATGGTGCAGGAAATCATGGTGGAAGGCGCAAGCAAGAAAGGCTCAGAGCTAATGAACGGACGAAACCGGGGAGGCGCTATCGTGAATTTCGAGGGGGAATGCCGCCGGGGTGAACTGGTGAACGTGCTGATTACTGAAGGGCTGGGGTACTGCCTCAAAGGAAAAATTACATGATTTCTCGCCGTGCGCGGCAACGGGCCTGGTGGAGTTCCGCATCGGCTTACATGGTCCTCATTTTCTGGCTCTCTTCCCGTACCCATCATATTTCAATGCACCTCTTCCCTCACTGGGACAAGGTGGTACACTTTATGGAGTACGGTGTTCTGGCTGTTTTATTTTTCGGGGCACTGGGGAGTTCTTTTCCCGGCTGGTCACGGTTGAGGGTTGTCTGTGCCTCAATAGCGATGGCTACCCTTTACGGCCTCTCCGATGAAATCCACCAGTCATTTGTCCCCGGCAGAGAGGCCAGCGGCATGGACCTTCTTGCCGACTTTACAGGGGCTTCCCTGTCTGTTATCGGGTTTGCGGGGAGGGGGAAACTGACGCCGAGACAACAGGATATCCCCCTAAGTAGCGATAAAGGCTGAAAATCGTTAAAAAACAATAGGTTGCGAGTGCCTATTTTTTAGGCAAAACGCGAAACCTGTATGAAACTTTACGGGGAAAACGACATACCCACAGCATTAGCCACAAGTTATCCACAGCCCCTGTTGAAAAGGGGGATTTTGCGTGCGTATTCAGTCGTTGGCAAAACGGAGGTCTAAAGAGACCATGAGACGGACACCGGCAGTCGCAGGGCATTTTTACAGTAACTCTCCTTCGCTGCTTCATCGCGAGGTAGAAGAGTTTGTCGAAGGCAAACAACAGAAAGTGGATGCTATCGGCCTCCTTTCACCACATGCCGGCTTCGTCTATTCGGGAAGAGTCGCCGGGGCCCTCTATTCCCGAATTACCATGCCTGATTCGTTTGTCATTATGGGGCCCAACCATACCGGTATGGGGGCGGAGGTATCGATCATGTCTTCAGGTACCTGGGATATGCCGAATGGACCAGTTGACATAGATGCAACACTTGCGGCGACAATCTTGCAAAACTGCGACATGATGGAAGAGGATCGGACAGCCCATCTCCGTGAACACTCCATTGAGGTTCAGCTTCCGTTCATCCAGTATTTCTGTTCCGCTCCGTATTTTGTACCTATTGTTCTGATGACCGGCCGGTACGACACCCTTCATGCCGTTGGCGAAGCCCTGGCCTCGGCTATAAAAAACTCCGGGAAGAAGGTCACCATCGTCGCCAGTTCCGACATGAGTCATTACGTGCCGGCGGAAGTGGCGAAGAAGAAGGACGGGCTTGCCCTGGAACACCTGCTGAGGCTCGATCCGGAAGGTCTCTATCGCACGGTCAGAGAGCGCGGGATATCGATGTGCGGGTTTGGGCCTGCCGTTGCCATGCTGGTGGCGGCAAAGGCATTGGGCGCCACTACCGCCGAACAGGTCATGTACATGACGTCGGGCGACGTGAACCATGACTACTCTTCTGTTGTAGGGTATGCGGGGGTCGTGGTAAGGTAAAAAGCAGACCGAAGGCTGAAGGCTGAAGGTTTATAGCAAAAAGAGCAGAAAACCGACAGGAGGCGGTTATCGGATTTCAGGTTTGTGTACTCGCCAGCGGCAGCAAGGGAAATGCCCTCTACCTCTCGTCGGGGGAGACCCGTCTCCTCATCGATTGCGGTCTCAGCGCCCAGGAGATTGCCCGTCGTCTCGAAGCAATCGGCGTTTCACCGTCGGATCTCGATGCGATACTGGTAACCCACGAACACAAGGACCATATGGGCGGGGTGGGGGTGTTCAGCCGCAAATGGAATGTCCCCTGCTATCTCTCCTATCCTACCCTCAAGGGTGTTTCGCCGTCCCATCTTAAAGACGTATTCATCACCGAGTTCGAAGCCGGTAAGGGGTTCTGTCTGCGTGACCTCTACATCGAGCCGGTTGCCATCCCTCACGATGCGGCCGATCCGGTGGCCTTTGTGGTGACCGACGGCGAACGCAAGGTGGGTATTGCCACCGACATGGGCAAGACAACGGCCCTGCTTGTCGAACGCTTTCGCGGCTGCGACCTCCTGGTCATGGAGTTCAACCACGAGCCGGTCATACTGAAGAACGGGCCGTATCCGTGGCACCTCAAACAACGGATCAGGGGGACCATGGGGCACCTGTCGAACCAGGAGGCGGCAACATTTCTTGAGGCGGTAAAGACGCCATCCCTGAAAGGGGTCTTCCTGGCTCATCTCAGCGAAACCAATAACTGTCCCGCCCTCGCGCTCAAGGCAGCGGAAGAGGCGGTCAGCGGGGTTGACATACCCCTCTATCTTACTCATCAGGACAGGGAGAGCATGGTGGTGACCGTATGAAAATATTACGAACGATTCCGATTGTTATATTGGCTGTATGCCTCTCGGCAGCCCCCGGCCTGGCGGAAAAGGCGACAAAGAAGGACGAATCTTCCGACTCGAAGATCCCTCATACGATACAGGGGGGCGGGAAGGGGGATGTCCACTTCCTTCTCGGGTTTGAATATCAGCAGAAGGGACACCTCGACGCGGCCCTTGATGAATACCGTAAGGCTTTGGAGAAGGATCCCAAGCTTTATGACGCTGCCTTCAACAGCGGCGTGATTATGTTGAAGCAGGGGAAAAAACAGGATGCCCTGGAGTTCTTTACCCGTTGCATCGGGATCAGCCCGTCAGCTCCTGAGGCGTATCGAGCCATCGCCGCGGTATATGCCGAAGAAAAGAAAGGCGACAAGGTCATTGCCATCCTGGCAAAAGGGGTGTCGGCCAACGCCAAGAACGCCGATTTGCGCCGGGATCTGGCGATTGCATATCAGCGGGCGGGGAAGTTTGACGAATCGCTCAAAGTCCTCGAAACGGGGGCAAAGACAACACCGGACAATCGGGACATTCGTTTCATGCTCGGGATGGCCTATAAGAACAAGAACCGGTTTGATCCCGCCATCCGTGAGTTCAAGGCCGTGGCCGCTGCGAACCCCAAGGATTTCGACGGTTGGTTTAACCTGGGAGATGCCTACCGCCGTAAGGGCGAAATTGATAATGCCATTACCGCTTTGGAGAAGGCAGCCGGTCTCCAGGACAAATCGGCCATGACCCATTCCATGCTCGGCCTCTGCTATCGACAGAAAGGGATGCCCGACAAGGCAATGAAGTCATACGAAACCGCCATCAAACTTGACCCGAAGGGGATAGCGGGAAAGATTGCCCATGAAGGTTTGAAAGCTTTGGGGAGCGGGAAATAAAAAGGACGTCCGCAGGGACGTCCTTTTGTTGAAAATTTTAAATGTTGTTCAGGCCTTGGCCATTGCCTCGACCTCTTTGGTAATAAACTCCAGTGCGCCGTCCTTCAGTCTTACCTCGACACTGAACGCAGTTTTCGTCCTCTCGGTAAGTATCTTTTCGGAAAGCGGGTCTTCTATAAGCCTCTGGATCGCCCTCTTGAGGGGACGTGCACCATAGGACGGCTGGAAGTTGGTGTCGATGATCCATTCCTTGGCCTCCTGGGTCACCTCTACCCGGCTTTCCTGTTCGCTCAACTGCTTGTTCAGGTCGTCGATCAGCAGGTCGACAATCTTGATGAGGTGATCCTTGCCGAGCCCATGGAAGACTACCGCCTCATCGAGCCTGTTCAGGAATTCAGGATTGAAGGTCTTCTTCAGTTCACCCATGACCGTTTCACGGACCTTCTCGGCTGTTTCGGACTCTGAGGGAGTCCTGAAGCCGAGGGGCGTCCCCTTGTCGATCATCTTGGCCCCGACGTTGGAGGTCATTATAAGCACCGTGTTCTTGAAGTCGACCTTGCGGCCGAAACTGTCGGTCAGATGGCCTTCATCGAGGACCTGCAAAAGCAGGTTGAAGATGTCGGGATGGGCCTTCTCGATCTCGTCGAGGAGTACCACGGAGTAAGGCCGACGCCGTACCTTCTCGGTAAGCTGGCCGCCCTCTTCGTAGCCCACGTAGCCGGGAGGTGCGCCGGTGAGCCGCGATACGGTGAACTTCTCCATATATTCCGACATGTCGACCCGGATCAGGGCCTCTTCATTGTCGAAGAGAAATTCCGCCAGGGCCCGTGCCAGCTCGGTCTTACCCACACCGGTAGGGCCGAGGAACATGAACGACCCGATCGGTTTCTTTCTCGACTTGAGCCCCGCTCGTGAACGTCGGATGGCCCTTGATACCGCATGAATAGCCACATCCTGTCCAATGACGCGCTTGTGGAGTTCCTCCTCCATGCGCAGCAGCTTGGCCGATTCCTTCTCCTCGAGCTTGAAAAGGGGAATGCCCGTGATCTTCGACACCATGGCGGCGATGTCCTCCTCGCCGACAACGGGCTGGTTCTTCTCCTGGTTGTCGTGCCAGTCGCGCTGGGCCTCTTCGAAGAGCTCCTTGAGCCGTTCTTCGTCGTCTCTCAGGGCGGCCGCCTTCTCAAAATCCTGAAGCTTGGTGTAGAGATTGCGCTCTTGCTTGATCTTTTTCAGCTCCTTGTCGAGGGCTTTCAGCTCAGGCGGCAGGGTGTACTTCATAAGCTTGGCCCGCGCACAGGCTTCGTCGATGATGTCGATGGCCTTGTCGGGCAGGAACCGGTCGGAAATATACCGGTCGGACAGCTTTACGGATGACTCGATGGCCTCGTCGCTGATGAGCACCCGGTGATGGGCCTCGTACTTGTCCCGCAGTCCCTTGATGATCTTGATCGTCTCGTCGGAGCTCGGCGGCTGGAGATAGATAGGCTGGAACCTGCGCTCCAGCGCGCCGTCCTTTTCGATGTGCTTGCGGAACTCGTCAAGGGTGGTTGCTCCGATACACTGGATCTCTCCCCTCGCCAGGGCAGGCTTGAGCATGCTGGAGGCGTCTACCGAGCCTTCCGCTGCACCGGCCCCCACGAGGGTGTGTAATTCGTCGATGAATACGATGACGTTGTCGGCCTGGGCGATCTCCTTCATGACGATCTTGAGGCGCTCTTCAAACTGGCCCCTGTATTTGGTGCCCGCTATCAGCGACCCAAGGTCCAGGGCCAGGAGGCGCTTGCTCTGGAGATTCTCCGGTACGTCGTTGTTGATGATCTTCTGGGCAAGGCCTTCCACTATGGCGGTCTTGCCGACCCCGGGTTCGCCGATAATGACCGGGTTATTCTTGGTGCGCCTGCTGAGGATCTGAAGTATCCGTTCAATTTCGGTAGCGCGTCCGATTACCGGGTCGAGCTTCCCTTCGCGGGCCAGCTGGGTAAGGTCCCTGCAGAACTCATCCAGCGTGGGGGTGGGGCTCTTCTTGTCCTTGGCCTGGTTCTGAGTCCGGCGAAGGTAATTGATGGTCAGCTGGCGGGCGCCGAGAAGGTTGGCACCGAGACTGCGGAGTATCTTGCCGCCGATCTCTTCCTCTTCGCGGATCATGCCAAGAAAGATATGCTCGCTGCTTACATAGTTGTATCCTAAAAGACGGGCTTCCTCCACCGCCAGCTCAAGTACGCGTTTGGCGCGAGGGGTCATCGGCACTTCACCAAAGGTGATGGAGTTGGTGCCTGTGGGGATGTTTCTCTCGATCTCGATACGGACCTGCTCGACGGTAAGCCCCAGTTTCTTGAGGATAGAGATGGGGATGCCATCTTCTTCCCGGAGAATCCCCAGAAGGAGATGTTCAGTGCCGAGATAGTCGTTCATGTGGCGCTCGGCTTCTTCCCTGGCCAGGATGATTACCCGTCGCCCTCTTTCAGTGAATTTCTCAAACATGACACTACCTCGTTCAAGCGGTTAGATACCGGATGGTAGGGTTTATGGTACTTTGTTGCGAAAACCCTGTCAAGCTTGGGTCTCTCTTGCGGTTGTCATTGTAAACCATTCTTCTTGCACCAGGTTGACAATCGCGGTAAATCCAGTATCATGACTGGCTTCTACCAGTCTATATTGAAGTGTATCGGCAATGCAAAAAAAAACAAAAGGGCCACAGGATGAGATGCTTTGAATGGCTGAGCGGGGAGCTAGAAGAACTGCACGACAGTTACCTTCTGCGCCGTCTCGCCACTATCGATTCTTGCCCGTCTCCCCGGGTTTCCATTGAAGGGGAACAGAAGCTTCTTCTTTGCTCCAACAACTATCTCGGGCTGGCGGCTGATCCCCGAGTCATAAGGGCCGCCATGGTAGCTACTGAGAAATACGGAGCGGGAGCCGGCGCGGCTCGCCTTATCTCCGGCAACATGCCCGTACACACGGTGCTTGAAGAGGCCATCGCCCGATTCAAGGGAACGGAAGCGGCATTGCTGTTTTCCACTGGTTATATGGCCAATACGGGATTGCTCGGCACGTTATGTAAAAAGGGTGATGTAATCTTCTGCGACCGCCTCTCCCACGCCAGTATTATTGACGGCTGCACGCTCTCATCCGCCCGCATGGTCCGTTATCGACATAACGACATGGCTCATCTGGAGTTTCTCCTGCAAAAGACTTCCGGAAACCGTAAATGGATTGTGACCGAAGGGGTCTTCAGCATGGATGGAGACATGGCTCCCTTGCCTGAGCTTCTTGGGCTCGCCGGGAGATACGATGCGGTGGTGATACTGGACGAGGCCCACGCCACCGGTGTGCTGGGGCAGGGGGGGCGGGGTACGGTAGAATACTTTGGTTGCCGTTCCGACAGGATTATTTTCATGGGGACCCTTGGCAAAGCGCTTGGCGGGTTCGGCGCTTATGTGGCGGGAGAACGGGTGGTCATCGACTACCTTCTCAACAAAGCCAGAAGCTTTATTTTTACTACAGCCCTTCCTCCTGCTGTCGCAGCGTCGGCAATGGAGGCGCTTCATATTGTTGAATCGGAGCCAGGGCGCGTGGAGCGACTGAGGAAGAATGCCGTTACCCTGCGGCAAGGGTTACAAAAAATGGGATTTGACGTCCCGCCAGGAGAGACACCTATTATCCCCGTGTTGATTGGTGATGCTGAAAAGGCGTTGGCCCTCTCAAAGGCCCTTTTTCTTGAGGGAGTTTACGCGATGGCAGTCCGGCCGCCCACTGTTCCAAAAGGCGAGAGCAGGATACGGGTGACCGTCATGGCCACCCATACGGATGAGGACATCCGTTTTGCCCTTGAAGCTTTTGAAAGGGCAGGTAGAAAGGTTGGGTTGCCGTGAGGGTGGCTGTGGTGACCGGAGCATCGCGAGGACTGGGTCGGGCCATTGCCCTGCGTTTTGGCAGGGAACGGGTGGCTGTGCTTTATCGTGAAAGGGCTGAAGAGGCCCGGCAGGTGGTTGCGGAGATAAAGGCAATGGGGGGTGAAGCATCCTCTTTTCGTGTCGATGTCGGCATTCCTTCCCGGGTAAAGGAGGGCGTGGAAGCGATAGTCAACGAATGGGGGCGGATCGATGTCCTGATAAACAACGCGGGGACAGTACGCGATGATCTGCTTATAAAGATGGGCGAGGCCGAGTGGGATGAGGTGCTGCGGACAAACCTTGCGGGTCCCGTTAATCTGATGCGGGCGGTGGCTCCCGTCATGAAGAAAAACGGAGGAGGCCACATTGTCAATATCGGCTCCATCTCCGGTCTCAAAGGGCGCGAGGGGCAGATAAACTATGCGGCGTCCAAGGGTGGTTTATGGGGAGTGTCCACTGCCGCAGCCAGAGAAATGGGGAAGGACAATATCCAGATCAACATGGTGATTCCGGGGCTCCTGGATACGGAGATGGGCAAGGCGCTTTCAGACGTCGGTCGGGAGCGGGTCATAAGGGAGCTTTGCCTTGGACGGACATCGACGGTGGAGGAGGTAGCCGATTTTATCCATCACCTTTGCGGAATGCGTAACGTCTCGGGGCAGGTATTCAATCTGGATAGCAGGGTACTGGAAGGATAGGTCGTCACTGTTTTCTCAGGGGCGCAACTGATCATATACCGAGTCTGCTTTTTGCTCGCGATAGAATTATCAATCCTGCGATCCCTGCCAGTGCTGATGCCGCGATAATGGCAAGTTTGCAGGTTTCAAGCAGTGCGTTGCCCGGAAAGGCCAGAGTCCCTATGAACAGGGACATGGTGAACCCGATGCCGCCGAGGCAGCCGACGCCAGCGACATGCTTCCACTCAACGCCATTGGGTAGCACGGTCAGCCCGGCTTTTACCGCCAGCCAGCTGAAGATAAATATGCCGAGCGGTTTACCTATTACCAGGCCGCCGACTATGCCAAGGAATACCGGGTTGCCAAGAAGGGATCCGACACTGTCGAAATTGATGGCGACCCCCGCATTGGCAAAGGCAAAGAGCGGCACGATGAGGTAGACTACCCAGGGGTGAAGGGTGTGCTCCATGTGCTCCAGGGGCGCTTCCGCCTCGAAACAGGTCTGTTCGAGAGACTGGATGACATTCTGCTTCTCTTCCTCCTCCAGCTCCAGTGGACAGGTCTCGTTTCCATCCCTCTGGCCCGTCATGATCCTGAGCTGCTCCTGAACTCTCTCCACGAACTCTGAATGACGGATGGTAGTGGATGCGGGAATGGTCATGGCCAGCAGCACGCCGGCGATTGTGGCGTGGATGCCGGATTTGAGCAGGGCCAGCCACATGAGGATGCCGACAAAAACGTAAGGAAAGGTCCACCGGATTCCCAGTATCCTGTTCATCCCGTAGGAGGTGCTGAGAAGTACCGCCGCACTCAGCAGAGCCTCAATCGAGAGATCTTCGGAATAAAAGAGTGCGATAACGAGAATGCCTCCCAGGTCATCGATGATCGCCAGGGCCAGCAGGAAGATGATCAGGCTCGACGGGACTCGTCCTCCCAGAAGGGCGAGGCAACCCAGGGCGAAGGCGATATCGGTGGCCATGGGCACTCCCCAGCCGGCGGCTCCGGGACCTCCAGCGTTGATGGCCGCGTATATGGCTGCAGGCAGTACCATGCCGCCGATGGCGGCAGCGAGGGGAAGAAACGCCTGCCTGGGAGAAGAGAGTTCACCCACGCGGACTTCGCGTTTGATCTCGAGACCCACCAGAAAGAAGAAGAGGGCCATGAGTCCCTCGTTGATCCAATGGTGAAGGTCCTTGACGAGCGAATACTCTCCGATGGAGATGCCGATCGGCGTTTTCCATGCCTCTTCGTATGCGTGTCCCAGAGGAGAGTTCGCAATCACGAGCGCAGCAATACTGGCTGTGAGGAGCAGTATCCCGCCGATCACTTCCTGTCTCAGAAATCTCTGGAAGGGCAGCATGACCGTCTGGGCTAAGCTGGAAAGGGTCGACATCGTATTTTTCATTACCTTCCTCGGAGAGAAAACTTCACCTGCCGCAAACTCTGGCGACCATAAGTATAGGGTCACCGCGGAGGGTTGTCATCTGAAATCGGTCTGCCTGACGGGGAAAATCGTTTCCGTTGCGTTCAGAAATCAGGCATAATGGCCCTCATGCGACATATCCCCGGCATATTTGTTACTGGTACCGATACCGGCGTGGGCAAGACTGTTGTGGCATGCGCCCTTGCGAGGGCGCTCAAGGCCAGAGATATCGATGTCGGCGTGATGAAGCCGGTAGAGACAGGGTGCGGTGAAAAACTGTTTCCTGCTGATGCCATGGCTCTTAAGGAGGCAGCCGGCGTAGTCGACGACATCTCCGAGATATGCCCTTTCAGGTATAAAGCTCCGCTGGCGCCGTCTTCCTGTGCCGATATCGAGGGGCGACCGGTTGATGTTGAGCGGATTATGGCGACCTATCGCACTCTTGCAGGTCGACATCAATTCATGATCGTAGAAGGGGCTGGGGGAATACTGGCACCGATAACCCCGCAGCAGGCCATCGCCGACCTTGTGAAAAAAATGAACCTGCCGCTCCTCATTGTGGCGCGGACTTCTCTTGGCACAATAAATCATACGCTCCTCACGGTCTCATGCGCGAAGCAGGCAGGCATTGAAATGATGGGGATAGTCATGAACCCGGTTGACCACAGTGGGTGGACACAAACGGAAGAATGGGGGCTCCGCGAGATTGAGAGCCGGGCGGGCGTGCCCGTGCTGGGAGTGTTCCCTCGCCTGTCGTCCGTAAAGGATGAAAGATCATCGCGCTTTGATTGGGATAAAATTATTGCTATGATGTGCAAAATTTAACTGGGCAATGCTAAATAGAATAAATGCCCTGCCGATAAGCATGACAGTGCGGCGACGCGTTATTCCCGGTCGCACTGGCCCACTTGGGTAAGGAAGCAAGTCATATATTTCTTAGATATCCTGCCGAATGACTGACATACTACTGTTTCTCAACAACTACTTTCACGACCTTGCAACCGCGATCCTGTTCGTTTGCGGTTACACCATGTTTGTAATGTTTGGCAAGGCGGAGAAGCGCGGGACCAGAGAGTCGATGATCCTTTTTCTCGAGGTTTATCCAAGACTGGTTCATCTGAACGCCGGAGCCCTGATCTTTGTCATCATGGCAGGCATAGTGCGGACATTCACCTACGAAGAGTTTGAATCCCAGAGTGCTCTGGGGCAGGCCGAGGTGCCTGTGCTCATGCTCAAGCATGTCCTTCTGGGCGGTTTGACTTTTTATGGTATCTGGCTCTGGATAAAGGTTCATCGAAAAGTGATGAAAGTGCGGAAAGAGATAGGCGCGGGAGGCGGTTTTCATGATGTGCCGTCGGCCCCGTCCTCTCAGGGAGGAGAAAATAGATGACGGAGCATGTTGAGCTTAA
>JAOUDF010000041.1 GCA_029859385.1 Nitrospirota bacterium | reverse complement strand
TTGCTGCCTCGTCCTCCCCCTGCATGATCGGCTTGATCAGCTCAAGATACCAGTCGCAGAACTCGCTCCAGAGAAACTGGTAAACTGTATTCGCCGCATCGTTGAACCGGAAGGCGTCCAGCGCCGCATTTACCTCGACAATGGTCCCCTGTAGACGGCTTACGATCCATTTGTCCGGCAGCGCCAATTGACCGCCTGCTGCCTGCTGAGACCCGCCTTCAAGGTTCATCATCACAAAGCGCGAGGCGTTCCAGAGCTTGTTACAGAATGCCCGATACCCCTCGATCCGTTCCTCGGCCAGCTTGACGTCGCGCCCCTGGGCCGCCATGGCCGCCAGCGTAAACCGGAAGGCGTCCGTTCCGTACTTTTCCATCATGATAAGCGGGTCGATGACGTTCCCCTTCGACTTGCTCATCTTCTGCCCTTCGGCATCGCGCACCAGGGCGTGGATGTAGACGTCGCGGAACGGGACTTCGCCCATCATCTCGATCCCCATCATCATCATCCGGGCAACCCAGAAGAAGAGGATGTCGAAGCCCGTCACCAGCGTGCTGGTCGGGTAAAAGGTCTTCAGCTCCGGCGTCCGGTCGGGCCAGCCCAGGGTAGAAAAAGGCCACAGCGACGACGAGAACCAGGTGTCGAGGACGTCGGTCTCCTGCCGGATATTGGCGCTTCCGCAGTGGCCGCACTTGTCCGGATCGAGCTTCGCCACCGTAACCTTGCCGCAGTCGCCGCAGTGCCACGCCGGAATGCGGTGTCCCCACCAGATTTGGCGAGAGATACACCAGTCGCGGATATTCTCCATCCAGTCGAAGTAGGTGTTCTCCCACCCCTGCGGGATTATGCGGGTCTTGCCAGAACGCACCGCCTCCAGTGCCGGCTCGGCCAAGGGCTTGGCCCGCACGAACCACTGTTTGGAAAGGTTCGGCTCGATCACCGTCTTGCAGCGGTAGCAGTGACCCACGCTGTGCATGTGATCGACTGTCTTTTCGAGAAGCCCCGCCTTTTCAAGGTCCGCCACGATGGTCCGGCGTGCGTGATAGCGGTCCATCCCCGCGTAGCTCCCCGCCTCGGCGTTCATCTGCGCCCCTTCGTCGATCACCTTGAGCGACGGCAGGCCATGCTTCATGCCGATCTCGAAGTCGTTGGGGTCGTGGGCCGGGGTAATCTTGAGGCAGCCGGTACCGAACTCGGTGTCGACATGCTCGTCGGCGATGACCGGAATCTCGCGCTTGGTCAGGGGTAGTGCCACCTTTTTACCGATGTAGGCGCTGTAACGCTCGTCGTTGGGGTTCACCGCCACCGCCGTGTCGCCCAGCATCGTCTCGGGCCGGGTCGTCGCCACGACGAGATGCCCGGAACCGTCGGCCAGCGGGTAGCGGATATGCCAGAGAAACCCCTTCTGCTCCTCGTGCTCCACCTCGAGGTCCGAGAGGGCCGTGTGACAGCGCGGACACCAATTGATCAGGTAGTCGCCGCGGTAGATGAGGTCTTTTTCGTAAAGGTGGACAAAGGCCTCGCGCACCGCCCGGGAGAGCCCGGCATCCATGGTGAAACGCTCCCGCTCCCAGTCGCACGAGGCGCCCAGCCGCTTGAGCTGGTTGATGATGATACCGCCCGACTCTTCCTTCCACTTCCAGACGCGCTCCACAAAGGCCTCGCGACCCAGGTCGTCTCGCTTCTTCCCCTCGGCCGCCAGCTGTTTCTCCACCACGTTCTGCGTGGCGATACCCGCATGGTCGGTGCCGGGCATCCAGAGGGTATTGTCGCCGCTCATCCTGCGCCAGCGGACCAGGATATCCTGCAGCGTGTTGTTGAGCGCATGCCCCATGTGCAGCGAACCCGTTACGTTCGGCGGCGGGATTACGATGGCATAGGGCTTTTTATTCGATGACGCCTCGGCGTGGAAGTACCCTTTTTCCGTCCAGAACGGGTACCAGCGCTTCTCCACCTCGGCCGGTTCGTAGGCTTTGCTCAGTTCCTGCACTTTTACCTCTTGCTGTTGTCCTATTTTGTTCAAGTTTATGGGCAAAAAATTCTACGGCGAAACCGGGGGGATGGCAAGAGAAAAGAGTGACTTAAGTCTCATGCAAAGACGCACTACAGCCTGACGTCGATCTCCCGCTCCAGCACCGGAGCACCGCCATCCGTGACTATGCAGCGCCAGGCATGCACCTCAACACCGCTCCGCGCCGCCTCCCGCAGGGCCTCGCCAAAGGCCGGATCGGTCTCATCGTTGGGGCTGAAGGAGCCGGCATCACCCCGCTGCACGCAAAAGATCACCACTCCCCTATATCCGGCCTTTACCGCATCAATCAGCTCCCGCAGATGCTTCCTCCCCCGCTCCGTCGGCGCATCGGGGAACATGGCGATGCCGTCTTTTACCAGCGTCACGGACTTCACCTCCATATAACATTCCCGTCCCGAGGCCTCCCGCACAAAGAGGTCGAACCGGCTGCCGCCGTAGACCGCCTCTCGACGAACATCTCTGACAGACGGGAAAAAGGGCAGTACACCCGACCGGACGGCATCGTAAATAATCTGATTGGGGAGGGTGGAATCGACGGAGACCCAGAAACCGTTGTACTTCACCGCCTTCAGGGTATAGGGCGTCTTGCGAAGCGGGTCCGGCACAGGCTGGACCAGCGCCTGCCTGCCGCTGACAAAAAGCTCTCTCAACCTGCCCGAGTTGGGGACATGGGCCAGCGCCTCTTTGCCGTTCACCGCCACCTGCGCGACAAATCGGTTGAGACGTTTCACGAAAGTTGCCGGGACCATCTGCCGATTATTGTTCATAACGGCCATGATATACGGGCTCGGGTCCAATATCCAGCCCCCATCAGCGCGTCCCGTTGATTTACGCAGATGGTTTTGTTACGGTATCCAGAGTCGTACCGCCCATAGAGGACCACTTCATCGATGTTTTTGCAGCGAATCGCAATTCTCGCCTTGATCGCCATACTATCAGGTTGTGCCGCCGTACCGCGCCCCACCGAGCCGCCACCGCCGGGTTACTATACGAAAAAGGGCACCCAGAAGCCGTACAAGATTGACGGCAAGTGGTACACCCCGCTTGACAGCGCCTATAATTTCGAAGAGACCGGCATCGCCTCGTGGTATGGCAAGGCGTGGCACGGCCGCAAGACCTCCACCGGCGAACCCTACGACATGTACGCCATGACCGCCGCCCACAAGACCCTTCCCATGGGAACCTGGGTGCGAGTAACGCGGCAGGACAACGACAAGGAGACCATCGTAAAGATCAATGACCGCGGCCCCTTTGTGGAGGGCAGGGTTATCGACCTCTCATACAAGGCCGCATCGGAACTGGGTATTGTCGGAAAAGGTCTCGCCCGGGTGAAGCTCGTAGCCCTCGGCAGCACCGAAGGCGATACCCTGGTGAAGCAGGATTACCAACATGGCAAGTTCTACGTGCAGGTGGGGGCATTTACCGTAAAGGACAATGCCGACCGCCTCAAGGAGAAGCTCGACGAGCGACTATTGACCGCATCGATAAGCACCTATGACCGGGGAGACGCGGTCTTCTACCGGGTGAGGATTGGCACGCTGAGTACCATTGAAGATGCAGAACGACTGAAGAAGCGGCTCGACATTGAGGGGATGAAGTCGTTCGTGGTCGCGGACTAGTAGGCCCCATCAGCGGGGCTTGTCCGCATGTATGCCCGGAAAGCCGCCTGACGCCTCCAGCTGACTGAACCTTTCCCTTATGTCCTCGGCGGTATTCCTGGCCGCCAGCTCAATTTGCCTGCCGGCTTCGGTGATGTTCTTGGTATATTCCAGAAAAGATTCGTTCTTTCTGGCCCACTTCTTTGCAAGCCGCCGTCCATAAGCCTTTATCGACACATTGAACATGTCGAGCCGCACGAACCTCTTCGCTATCTGCCCCATGGAGTAGAACCGGGCCGTCGCCTTGATCGTTTCGAGCTGAAGCTCGTAAGGAGTCATCCCCTTCGGCTCAAAGACCACATGATGGGTATCGTACAGGCTCCAATCCCTGCTTATAAGCCTGTCCTGGGACTCAAGCTCATGAAACATCCTGGTTCCGGGCAAGGGGGTCAAGATCAGAAACTGGAGAGATTCCAGGTCGTTCTCCTTTGCGAACTTCACGGTCTCGTGAATCGTATCCACCGTGTCGTCGTCGGCGCCAAAGACAAACATGCCGTGAATACGGATATTGTGAGCATGGAGCCTTTCGATGCACTTTTCGATATCCTCCACCGTCTGCCGCTTGTTATAGGCCTTGAGCGTTTCAGGGTTCACCGACTCAAAACCCAGATAAAGCGTGTGGCAATTGGACCGCTGCATAAGCTCCATCAGCTCCGGGTCCCTGGCCACCTCGACCCTCACCTGGGCGGTCCAGGGCGGGGTGAGGTTTTGTTCTATCATCGACCGGAGGAGTTCCTTTGTCCGCTGCCGGTTGGCCGCAAAGTTGTCGTCGTAGAAGAATACAAACTTTCCGCCCATCTCCCTGTGCCGGGCAAGCTCTTCGAGCACCCTTTCCTGGCTCCTGAACCGGTACTGCCTGCCGAACATCCCGGTAACCGAGCAGAAGCTGCAATCATAGGGGCAGCCCCGCGAGGTCATGATGGGGGTTATGGACAGGCCATGAAGGCCGTCCTCCAGCCCGCTGACAATGGTAAAGTCGGGGCACGGGATATTATCCATCTGCCTGCATACCGCCACGCTCTCATTGTGGATGACCCGGCCGTTCTCGCGGAAGGAAAGCCCAGGAATGGCCTCGAAGCCACTCCCTTTTTCGAGGGCCGCCACAAAATCCGCAATCACCTCATCCGCCTCACCCCTCAACACATAATCGCAGTGCTCAAGGGCCTCATCCGGCAGACAGGTCGTGTGGGGACCGCCCATGAATACAGGGATGCCCGCCCTTTTGATCTGTCGTGCCAACTCGTACGCCCGCGGCGCCGTAGAGGTAATGGTGGAGATGCCGACCGCATCGGCCTTGAGGATATCCTCAATATCAAGGTCCCTCACGACCTCTACGTAGCTTTTGACCTCATACCCCTTCTGTCGCAGGATCGTCCCCAGAAGGACGGTCCCCAGCCTGGGCATGGGCATTCTGGTGAAGATGTGCAGGTCCGGGGGCTTGGGCTCGACAAAGACGATTCTTCTCATACGCAACCTCTCTAGGATAGTGGGAATTATCGCAGAGAGGTGCATCGTCGAAGTGGTCTTTCAACTAACGGGCTGCCGCGTAACCGGTTTGCGGATCGTTGCCCGTTCCCCGCCTAAAAAATTTACCATGAAGGGGTGGTTTGTCAAAAAGCGGATGGGGGTTTGGGGGAATGCAGGTCATAGCTGCTGAGCAGCGATGGGGTGAGAGGCGAGGGGATGAAGCCTTCTTGGTTGCAGATTGGTGTACTACACTTTAGCTTCTTGAAAAGAAACGTGAATTCATCTAATCGCTCTACCTATTCTCTCCCAGCGAACCTTCCCTGCCTCTTTATTCCAAGACCAATAAAGACTTATGGCTTTTCCTAAGACTGTATCTTTTTGGACAAAACCGTAGAATCGACTATCATAGCTCTGGTCTCGATTGTCTCCCATCACAAATAAACATCCCGGCGGAACTGTAACAGGCCCTAGATTGTCTCTGGCTTGATCGGATAGAGTTCTAGGATCGGCATGATTGACGTATGGTTCTGACTGTTCTTTACCGTTAAGATAAAGCCGCTTGTCCTTGATCTCTACTACGTCACCCTCTATGGCAACCAGTCGTTTGATAAAGATGCGTGTTGGGTCTTCTGGGTACGGAAATAAGATAATATCACCTCTCTTGGGCTCACTATTTCTGTATATGTACTTATTTGCCAAAAGATGATCGCCCACTAATAGAGTTGAAACCATCGCACCAGATGGTATTTTGAAAGCTTGAACTAGGAAGTGCCTTATAGTAGCTGTAAGCAAGGATGAAAGCAGAAAAGACAGCAAAATCACGTATCCAACATACACAAACCAGCGGTTGTATCGGGTTAACTCCCAACCAATGCGCTTTTTTCTCGCAGCGACTGATGCGTCAACAACGCAATAAATCTTAAAAATTAAAGTTCCAACAGCAGCAAGCAACAGGAATGAGGCGGTTGGCGGCAAAAGAAGTACAGAGAGAGAAAAAGCCAACATAAGAATTAACTCTGCCCCTAGAAGAGTTAATCCTCTTTTAGGTTCACCGGCATAAAGGTGCCCCAAACCAACTGCCAACAGCGTTATCGTTCCCGCAATCCATGGACGTCTCGGTTTATTACTCATAAATAGCTCCATGAGATTTCCTGTCATGCTTTTGTTGAAACTTATCGATAAATCATTGTCTTTATCAGACCTCCTAGTACATTGCAAGTAATAACAAGGGTACGACTGCTATATCGACACATGACACGACAAACCGCTTTCTCCCCACCGTCCCCTCCGCTATAATGCAAACCATTTAAACTGAAGTACTTCCGAATTCCCTCTCACCCCTGCCCTCTCCCGCAAGGGGCGAGGGGGTAACTTAGGGACATGAACATGACCCACGACGTAATCATCATCGGAGCCGGTGCATCGGGCCTTATGTGCGCCATTGAGGCAGGCAGGCGCGGACGGCGGGTACTGGTGCTCGACCATGCAAAAAAGCCAGGAAACAAGATCCGGGTCTCCGGCGGCGGGCGATGCAACTTTACCAACCTGCATGCATCGACCGAGCACTATATCTCACAGAACCGATATTTCTGCACCTCCGCGCTGAAACGCTTCCCTCCTGCCGCTTTTGTCGCCATGCTGGAGAAGCACGGTATCCCTTTTCACGAAGAAGATGACAGCCAGCTCTTCTGCGACCGGTCGGCGGAAGATGTTTTGAAGATGCTGTTGAGCGAGTGCCGCGAAACCGGAGCAGAGGTAAGGACCGGCGTTACGGTTGACGGGATAAATAAGGACGACGGATTTCTGGTTGATTCGAGCGAAGGACGGTTCAGCTCGGAATCGCTGGTCATCGCCACGGGCGGGCTTTCGTACCGGCAGCTTGGCGCATCGCCTTTCGGCTACCGGATTGCCGAACAGTTCGGGCTCAATGTTATTCCTCCGAAGCCGGCCCTGGTGCCTTTTACCCTGAGCCCAAAGGAGCTGGACTCGCTGAAAAACCTGGCGGGGATCGCGCTGGACGCTGTAGTGACTGTGGGCAGGAAACAATTCCCTGGGCGAATGCTCTTTACGCACCGTGGACTGAGCGGCCCGGCCATTCTCAAGGCGTCGTCATTCTGGAACGAAGGGGAAGAAACTATTATCAACCTTTTTCCGGATTTCGACCTTCTTGAATGCCTTATTGAAAAGAAGAGTGACCGACCCAAGGCGGAACTGAAGACCATTCTATCCGAGCTGCTGCCGAAACGCTTTGTGGAATATGCATGTGAAACATGGTTTGAGAGTGGGCCGATGGGGCAATTGTCAGACAAAATCTTACAAAAAAATACCGAATATCTTACGCAGTGGATAATAAAACCCAACGGAACCGAGGGCTATCGAACGGCCGAGGTGACGAGGGGCGGCGTGGACACGAAGGAACTGTCGTCAAAGACGATGGAAGCCGCAAAGGTAAAGGGGCTTTATTTTATCGGTGAAGTGGTGGACGTAACGGGAGAGCTGGGAGGCTACAACTTGCAGTGGGCCTGGTCGTCGGGATGGTGCGCGGGCCAGTTCGCCTGACCCGCGAGGATTACTGGGTTGCCTTACGGAAGGTGCTGGGATTCTGACCGGTGTACTTCTTGAACGCCCTCTCGAAATTGCTCAGGTCGTTATACCCTACCTGGGACCCGATTTCGGTGATACTCAGGTTGGTATCCTCGAGAAGTTCCTTGGCTTTCCGAACCCGCAGGCTTCCGAGAAACTCAGAATACGACACACCCACATGCTTCTTGAACTTGCGGGAGAAGTGATAAAGACTTAGCGAGGCCTTGTCGGCAAGCAGCTCAAGCGAGATAGGCTGATTGTAGTTGTCTTCTATAAATTCCAGCACTTCCCGGATTGACGACGGGAATTCTTTCTTGGGCAAGCGCCTCAGCGTCAGCGCCCGTCGGTCGTCGCTGAACCGGCCCGGTATCATGACATTGTTGCGAACCTCACGGGTACCGTTTTTGGCGGCAAATATGTTTCTAATGGTGCCCCGCAGGGAATCGACGTCGATAGGCTTTTTGAAAAAGTCACGGACACCTGCCCTGAAAGCCCGCACCACAAAATTGCCTGTATTTTTTCGCGAAACACAAATTATCGGCAATGAAGGCGTGGCGATTTTTATGTTCCGCACGGTGGCGAGGTCTTCTTCCCGCTGTATATCCATGATAAGCAGGTCCGCACCTTCGGCCGAGCGCAGTATCTGACCGTTGCCGGCCGCCGGAAGCACGTTGTAATCGTCGGACAGGGTCAGCAGCAGTTCATTACGGACATCGCTGTCTTTATCCGCTACAAGTATGGTCTTTTCTTTCCTCATCTTATTCATGGCGAAAAGCATACCTCCTCTTTCTCGGTTTGTCAAAGGTCGAATCCACATTTATTTTTATCCACACATATTCCTTAAAGAAAGCAGGAATTAAAGCCCCGCCGGGGAGACGGAGGAAGCCTGGCGGGGCCTGTGCTACACCCTGATCTTAATTCGTCAGGTGTGGCGGGGGGAATCAGTAATTCGGTGCTTACCTGACTTCACACTTGGCAAGGAGTATCTGCCCAACCTGGCCATCGGCGAGGCAGCGGTCGCCAAGGGCATCTTCAAACTCGGCGGAACCGATCATGTTGGTGTAAGATGCACCGGTTACCCTGTGGTCAACCATGGCCAACTCGAAGCCGTCACGGGTAACTATATTCTTATAGGAGGCCCACTGGCTCTGGTCCACCAGGGCCGCCTCGAAGGTGTCAGCGTCCATCACGTTCTTGTAAGTCCCGAACTCGGCCTGGTCGGCAAGGGCCAGCGCGAAACCGTCGCGGGTAACAACATTCTTATAGGAAGCCCACTGCCCCTGGTCTACCAGGGCCGCCTCAAAACGGTCCTTCGTGATTACATTTGCATACTCAGCCGCAAAACCTGTCCCCGCCGCGACCACTGTCATAAGACCTGCCAGCACTATCGAATTGATCTTTTTCATTTTCCACCTCCAGGTTTGGTTGTTATCAGTTAGGTTCTGGTTTGTTTCACATTGCCTTCTTGACTCGTTACTATTTCAAGGGGCGTGCCAGAAAATTTATTCTTTACGCATCTCATTGTTATTCAAGGAATATAACGCGATTGCCGGCAATACCCCCAACCCCAACTAATGTTTCACAATAGAAACGCCAAGCGGAGTTTAACACTATTTTTCAACGTATTAGAATAAACAAGGATACGTTTCATCCTTTTTTCATTCATGCAACATTGACGTTTCTTTAATACATATCTGCCAATTGGGAATTGCGGGGATGTGCTAACGAAAGGGAAGCGAAAGAATGGTGCCTACTACCTGTTTCATTACACGTCGAAGAGCTTTTTCTCAAGACGTATTGCAGGGGCTCCGTCTTCGTAGTAGCCAGCGATGCGGCGAGTACGGATAAAACCAAGGGATTGGTAGAGATGCTGCGCTTCCAGGTTGTCGGCACGGACTTCCAGAGCGAGCTTGTCACATCCCCTGTTCGTAGCCACCTTTACAGCCCCCTCAATCAGGGCTTTTGCAATGCCCTGACGACGGCGGGATGGATGCACGATGAGGGAGTAGATACGAGCCAGGCGCGAGTTGCGCCGGTAGAGAAGGACGATATTCCCCCCAATGGTACCGTCAGCATCACGGATGAGAATATCGGCATTGGCGCGAGTCAGCAGATGGCGGAAGCTCCGCCTCGAAAGCCTGTCGCCGGGGAACAGGGCCTCCATTTCAAGGAGGCCCTGAATGTCCGACGCTGTGGCAGGTCGAATTACCATGGAATATTGCTTAACAAGAAGATCAGCCGCGTATGCGCGACCGACGGATAGTCACCTTTTCACCAAACCGCGCAGGACGATAACTCATCTTTACTTTCCGCAGGTTCTCCATGCCAAGGTCGTCGCCCACGTTCATGAATTCGCAGTCAGCATAAAGGAGACATATCTCACGGAAGAGGAACTGAGCCGAACCGGAGATAGCGAAATTGGTCTTCTCCACCAGCACGCTGGCAACACCCGGGGCAAGTCGCTCGCCCAGCGTAAAGCCTTCAAGACGATCACCGATAAAGAGGCACAGACCCAAAAGGTTCAGACGATCGTGATACTCAAGGGCACGTTCAATCGCCTGCCGCTCCTGTTCCGCCGTGTCAAGAAACTCGGATACCGCATTTTCGGGCATGAACTTGATCCTGTTGATGAGCCAGCGGTCAAGCAGCTCGCGCACACCTTGCCAGTGCTGTGGCCCGAGGGCCTCGATGCGGTGATCGGGATAGCTGCGCCGGAACTGGTTGATCTCGCTCCGCTTTGTCTTGTAGGGATTGCCTTTTAGATCGATAAGATCTTCGGTGCGGTAAATATAGTCAGGAAGACTTGTCTCCACCAGCCACTCTTCCCGCCGGGTAGAGTTTCCGGTATCTCCTTCGATATCAAGCACCGGCAGAAAATCCCTGTAGACATACTCCATTACACTGAGAAACGGCGTCGGGTTATAGGCATCCATGATATCGAAACAGACTTCCAGAGCCCGGCGCTGGTTTTCCGGCAGACCGAGAGGCGGCAGCAGCATGGCGAGACGATCACCATTAAGGCTGAAAAGGCAGAAACAATCCTCGATAATCTGGTAGAAACCGCTCTTCCGCGACAACCAGATGATGTTATTGGCAAAAGAGTAATCGGACAGCGGTATTCCCTGGTATTGCAAATAATTTTCGAGGAGAGGGCCAGTATTTATGGTGAAGGGGTAAAGCCGGTATTCTTCGATGGAGAGGTAATTTTTGATAACCTCTTTAGGGAATAGGAACCCTGCGGTTTCCTGCGTATTCCTTACGACAGCAACCTGGGTTAAAGTACTTGGAGGTTCGTCAGCCTCAATCATGGGGCTCCTTTCTCTTTAAGAGAGTGTAATTCAGGGCATCGTCGCCAAAATCAATTCGCGCGATTTAAGCAACTAACTCGTTGCCTGTCAACCAATTTTATTTGGCCCGGTCGATAGATCGGATTATGCATCTGTTTCGGCAATTATGTTTTTTTCTAAAGTCTCTTTACATATTTATTTTTAGGCTATTTCCGGCAAGGAGTATCTACCGGCTGAGACCGGGAGCCCGTCAAAAAGTTCCATAAAAATAAACTGAATGCCTCTGCTCAGGGAACTCTTCAGGACTTCAGCATCTTTGGAAGACGCATCAGGAAGTTTTCTTTGGCGGGAAACGTTCTGATATCAATGGCACAACATATAATGACTGGTAGGGCGCCGTTGGCGCCCTACCATATCCTAACAGTGATAACTAAACACCTGCCATCTCCGCTTCAGGTGCCATAGCCCTTGCGCTTCTCTTGGTAGCTTCGCACTCAAGCTGCGGGATCTGCGAATACTTGCCTGCCTTCAGGTCGGCCCGGACCTTCTTCAACAGGTCCTTGCGCGATATCTTGTTTTTGGCCGCCCGCATCTGCTTGCAGAGATAGTACGTGAAAGCGCCGTGCCACGAGTTGCCGATCCGTGCGTCAGCACTGGTCTGGTCGGCGCGGCAACCTGCCCAAAGGATGTGATGGGTTATTCCCTTATCCAGCATGGTACGATAAAGGCCCCTCGATGTACACCCCTCCACTTCTTCAAATGCCTCTATCGACGGCGGCGGAAGATAGCGCGGCTTGCGGTCCAGCAGCATGTCGATAGCCCTTATGCCGGTACCGCTATGGCAGGTATCGAGATAGACCTCCAGCAGTACATTCTGCGGCAGCTGGATAAACAGGTCGTGCAGTTCGTCGTCGATAATGATGTGGTTGCGATCCCACTTATTTCCTGCCTGAGCCAGGTCGTGGGGACAGAAGGCCTCATCGGCCCTGTCGGGCTCGTCGCCGCTGGTATCGGGCACCTGGGTGCCGTGACTCGACAAGCTGAATACCAGATAACTGAGCTTACCGGACCTAGCCTCCTGAACCATTGATTTCAGGTTGTTCATAATAGCGGCTTTTGTCGCCTGGGCGTCGGTAAGAACCTTAATGTCATTATTGGTAAACCCGAGGAACTCCTGAAGGATGGCCGACATATCATGGGCGTCGTTCACGCACCCCTGCAAGGCTGCGCCAGGATAGTTTTTAAACTGATTGATGCCTACACACAAAGCCTTTCTGTTACTCGCCATAAAATCCTCCTCTTCTCTGGTCAATTGCATCCGCAGTAATACTGCCTGCACAGATCCGCTGTGTTAATTCTGACAGAAGGTCACCTCCTTTCTCAAACAAAGGTATCGCGCACCTTCTCTCGTGTCTTGGACTTTATTGCGTGACCAGACCCTTCTTCTTGCCTCGATATCAACCTGCTCACAGTTCGTTTACTACCTGCTCGGCATGCCCTGTCGCCTTCACGCCATACATGGCTTTTTCTATCCTTCCATCGGGACCGATCACAAAGGTTGAACGGATAATCCCCATAGTGGTTTTACCGTAGCTCGTCTTTTCTCCATAGGCGCCGTAAGCCGTAGCAACGAGCCGGTCCGGATCGGAGATGAGCATGAACGGCAGGTTGTATTTTTCCCGAAACCCAACATGAGATGAAGCGCTGTCGGGGCTCACTCCGACAACAACAGCCCCTTTTTTCCCGACAAGCTCCACTCGATCACGAAAATCACAAGCCTCGGTAGTGCACCCCGGCGTGTTGTCTTTCGGATAGAAATAGAGGATCACCCGCTTTCCGCCTGCAAGCAGCCCTTTTAACGTGACCTCTTTTCCTTCGTGGTCCAACGCCCTGAATTCCGGCGCCTTATCTCCCGCCTTGAACACGACTGCCTCCTTTCCTAGGCCGGTGTGTACGCCGCCACGTTTGTCGCCTTGCCGGCCTGCAGGCTTGCCAGCCCTATTCCAAACTGCTCATCCAGGTCATAGACAATGCCGTGAACGGCGCCGCCGCCGTTAGCCAGACAGAGCTTGCGAGCCCGCACGTCTTCTATCCACCTGGGATTGGCGGCCTCGGCCCGTCGATTGGCGACGATGCGCATTTTGGCGACCTCCAGATCACCACCCGAAAGATTTGCGGGCAGCGCGTGAAAATCTTGCAGGATGACATGCTTCACCTGATTGCTGATGCTGCCGTTCTGGACTTTTATATCGAACATAAGCGCGGCGGCCCTCTGCGACGTCAGACCATACTCGGCACAAAGGTTTATGGCCGAGTTGAACAGGTTGGCGGCATGCCTTACCTGTATCTCCTGGAACTCCTCCGTCCTCCCCAGCGACTTGAACATCCCCTTCCACGGCTCAAAAACAAAGTGCTTCGCCGAATGCTGAATGGAGCGGGCAAAGGCCAGGAGTGCGTCTCTGTCGGATTGCAGCGCCGCAATCAGCACACCGTAATGGTCCTGAAAGATCGAACGGACAATGTCGTCATGCTGATCGATCATCTCCCGAAGAAGGGGCTGAAGTGACCCCTGGCCGAAGTTCCACTGAAGCACGCCGAAGCTGATCCCCTGCCCGTCGAAGTCTCCGGAGAGTCCCGTAAAACACTCCGGCGGCGCCTGCCCTGTCTCGAAGGTCCCTGTCAGGGCAAGGGACCGATGATTGAGTGGTTTGTCGAGAATCGACGGCGCAAGTATCTCTTGCGCGAAAAGGGCCTTCCAGGTTATGGGGCCCACATTGCCGTCGACCTCAAGCCCCTCCTTCGCCTGAAATACCCTGACAGCAGCCTCGGTGCCGCCGCCAAAATCACCGTCAACAGGCCCAAGGTAAAGCCCTTCCTCCTTCAACCGTTGCTGTATCCTGCTGACTTCCGTTCCCTTTGAACCAAGGCGGTAGCTCGCCATATATCCTCCCACTCGTTATTTCATGCCGTTTTATGCATGAATACTCATTTTCTTTTCTATCGCCGCCTCATGGGTTGCCAGGTAACTCGTCATGGCCGTCCTGCCCCCCTCGATCAAGGCCTGAAGCCGGTTGTCGTCCATGCCAAATTCGGTCGTACCATACCCTTTGGCGGGCAGCCGGCATACCTCGTCCGCATGCTCCGCAATGGCAAACTTGTCGTGGGCATCGGTCATGGTATCGACCAGTCTCGTTACCCGCTGCACCGTCCGAAGTCGCTTTGCATTATCGAGCAACCCTTTCTCCAGTTTGTCGGTACCGGTATTCTTCTGCGCAGAGCCCGAGTTTGGCACTTCGAGGCTCTCATCAATGAGAAGCCCCAGATTGGGAACGGCATCGGGGTCTGTGTCTCCCATCACCGCCTGCACCTCAGCATCTCTCGAAGTAAGCAGATCA
>JAOUDF010000040.1 GCA_029859385.1 Nitrospirota bacterium | reverse complement strand
GAAGATAGAAGGACTTTCCTCGCCACCTCCTCGAGCAGCCCTTTCCTCAGCTTTATCTTTCGCTGCGCGTTTCTTGCCAGTATTTGCATTTCCTCGGTCCTCGTCGATGTTCATGCCGGGATAGTCGATCCGCTGGTGGAATATCCCGCACAGGGTGGTGACTATGCTGGTGGTTATGGTCTGAAGGTCCTTCAGGGTAAGGTCGCACTCGGTGAACTGGTCGTCGATGAACTTGTTGGTGATGACGCGGTTGACCATGGCGGCGATCTTCTCGGGGGTCGGCTCCTGGATCGACCTGACGGCGGCCTCGCAGGCATCGGCCATCATGATGATGGCTGAGACCTTCGAGCTTGGTTTGGGGCCCCGGTAGCGGTAGTCGGTGCCGTGGATGGTCTGCCCCTCCTTTGCCCGTTCTTTCGCCTTTTCATGGAAGTAGGTGAGGATGCTCGATCCGTGGTGCTGGGCGATGACGTCCACGATAAAAGGGGGAAGGTGGTGGTTTTGGGCCAGTTCGACGCCGTCGAGGGTATGGGCGGTGATGATCTTCGCGCTTGCCTCGGGAACCAGCTTGTTGTGGGGGTTGGGGCCCGCCGCCTGGTTCTCGATGTAGTATTCCGGAGCGTTGATCTTTCCGATGTCGTGGTAGAAGGAGGCGACCCGGGCGACCAGCGGGTTCACTCCTACCGCTTCGGCAGCGGCCTCGGCGATATTCCCCACGACGATACTGTGATGATAGGTCCCCGGTGCAGTGACCAGCAGCTTCTTCAGCAGGGGCTGGTTCATGTCGAGCAGCTCCAGGAGCTTGATGTCGGTGGCGATGTTAAACAGCGACTCCAGGGCGGGCAGGGCGCTGGAGACGATGGTCGCCACCACGATACCGCCGATAAAACCGAAAAAGAGGTTGTAGAGGCTCTCGCCGGTAAAGAAGGTGTGGTGATACAGGTTAATGGCCGAAATGGTCAGCATGTTCATAATGCCGATCTGCACGCCGGCGTGGATCAGGGCCGACCGGCGGCCGCACTGCATGACGCTGAAGGCCCCGACCAGGCAGCCGCAGAAGGTGAACATAGGGAAAAGGATCGTTTCCTGAATGATAACCCCTGACACCAGGCTGACAATGAACGAGAAGACCAGCGCCAGGTGTACGTCAAAGAGGAGCGATACCAGCATGCTTCCGGCGGCGATGGGGATGGCGTATATCAGGTTGTCGATGGAGGCGCCGGGCAGGTGGTCGGCCAAAATGCTCAGGAGAAAATGGGAGAACCGCGTAATGGCTACCGTGCCGCCCAGCAGGATACAGAGCAGGATAAGATGTTTCCGGTTGTCGGCAAGGGTCGGCTTGTAGCGCCTGATATCCCTGTAGAAGATATAGATGACCGAGGTAATGAGGATGATGAGCCCCGAGGTGAGCTGCAGCCAGTGGGGTGAGAAAATGACGCTGGAGGGGGTGTAGGGCATCATGAAGGCGACCAGCGTCAAAGAAAGACTGACGATCATGACCCATTTCCACCGGGGCGTTTCTTCGGCGTGCTCCCCCTCCGGGATATCCCCTTCTCTCTGTGGCTGGTCGCCCATACCGTCTTTCATTCTACCCATAAGTCCCCGTCACTATAGCTATTTTGCTTTACAATACCACCAGATGCAGGATAAATCCAGAAGGGAGCGGTTTCCCGGCGTATTACCTGCCCGATGCCGGGATGATCGGTGCAGTTATCCCTCAGTCAGCATTGTCCTGAGATTCTGAAGTATCTCCTCGTTCAGTTCATTGATAAAGCGGCGGAAGAGCAGTTTCCCGAGCAGCAATTCCGTTCCCTTCGGCGGGTGAAAGGTGATGCCGAACTCGACCCGGGTGCCGTTTTTTGCCGGTGTGAGACGCCATGAACCGGAGTTCCTGGCGCCGGAGACCGACTTCCAGGTAAAGCGGGATGGGGGGTATTGATCGGTGATGACGGCATCCCACTCGATGGGGATGCCGCCGATGCGGGCTCTCCAGTGGGATTGCCCGTCATTGGTCAGGGTTATTTCCTCTATGCGATGGGTCAGTCGCGCAAAGGTGGGGAGGTCGGTGATGACGGCGAATACCTTCTCGGGCCGGGCCTCAATGGTGATCTGCCTGCGAAACCGCATTAGCGGCGCCCGCCCTGTTCACCGGGGATAGCCTTGCCGGGGTTGAGTATCCCCTTTGGGTCGAAGAGCGCCTTGATCCCCCGGGAGAGGCGAGCCACTTCCGGGCCGAGTTCCATTCCGACATAGGGGAGCTTGGTAAGTCCAACGCCATGCTCTCCCGATATGGTGCCGCCCAGTTCGACGGTTTTCCTGAATACCTCCCCGACCACTTCCAGCGCCCGCTCGTATTCCTCCTTGTCCCGTCGGTCAGCCATGACGTTGACATGGATATTGCCGTCCCCTGCATGGCCGAAGGCGGCGATCTTCACATTCCGGGCATTGGCCGTTTCTCTGAGGAAGGCAACCATCTCGGCCAGGCGGGTGCGGGGCACGACAATATCCTCGTTGATCTTCGACGGCGCTATGCGGTACATGGCCTGGGAGAGGTTCTTCCTGAGCTTCCAGAGCGACTCGCGCTCGGCGTTATCCCGGGCCCGGCGGATTTCCAGTGCCCCCGCCTCTTCACACAATAGCCGTATGGCATCCATCTCCCGCTCGGCTTCGCCGTTTTTCCCGTCGGTCTCGATGATCAAGGCAGCCCTCCCCCCTTGGGGAATGAAGGCGGTGTCTCCGGCAACGGCGAGGGCGGCCCGGTCCATGAACTCCACGGCGCGGGGGATGATCCCGGCGTCGAACACCCGGGCGACAAGGGTTGCTGCGGTGTCCTCATCCCGGAAAAAGGCGGTGAGGGTGCCGATCTCCGGTGGTTTGGGGATGAGGCGCAGGGTGATGCCGGTGACGACGGCCAGGGTTCCCTCCGAGCCGACGAGGAGATGCAGCAGGTCGTAACCCACCACCCCCTTGGCATTGGCGGTACCCACTTCGATTACCTCACCCGACGGGAGCACCGCCTCCAGCTTCTTCACATAGTCGGCCGTTACGCCGTACTTGAGCGCCCGCGGCCCGCCCGCATTCTCCGCCACGTTGCCGCCGATGGTGCAGAAGGCCGAGCTGGAAGGGTCGGGGGGGTAGAAGAGGCCCTGTGACTCGACATATTTGTGGATGTCGCCGGTGATTACCCCCGGCTGGACGGTAAGGAGGAGATTGCCCCGGTCGATGGCGCCCATGCCCCTCATCCGCTCGGTGGAGAGCACGATGCCGCCTTCCATGGCCACTGCGCCGCCGGTAAGGCCGCTTCCCGCGCCGCGAGGGGTGACGGGGATACCTTCGTTATTGGCCAGGCGGAGAATACGGCTTACTTCATCCGTAGTGGCAGGCTGTACCACTGCGTCGGGACGTCCCTCGATACGGGTGGCGTCGTAGGCATAGCAGAGGAGGTCTTCGGGTGCGGTGAGACAATGCGGTTGACCGACAATGGCGGCCAGTTCGGAAATGAAGGTGGGGGAGATCATGTTTGTGGCTCGGCTGGCTGCCGCATGCATGGTGGACGATCGAGTGGGTCCGGTGTCGCCACAATTATCCACGCGCTTTTCGGCCTACTCTTGAATTTTAGGACTCGTGGAAACAATGTACTCGGCTACGGCTTCACGAACCCCATTGTTATTGCGTTTTAACGGGTCCTTCAATTTAGTTGCCCATGGGCGGCCTGGATGTAATATGTCCCACTGCGATTTCTGTTGGTTGTATCGACCACTACCAGGATCATGATTGCCAAAGCCGTCAATCAATTGATTCCACAGAGGCGAGAACATCTCAATCAGCATTGATTCAGCAAGTGGTATCCAGATGTCGTCCACTACCAAATACCGGCAGGCAAAGTCCCTTATATCGAGGTTCTCCGTTTGCTGAATCGACGTCGTGTGCTCGACCAGTCTTTTATAGAGCACTTGGCCGGGATCACTATCCAGGCCAAACCCGCCCTTGCGAGCACCAGCAGGGACGGCCTTGCCCACGTAGATCGGCCAGCCGTATTTGTCCTTTCTATTCTTTTTCGCGATTTCGGCATAGTCGGAAAAATCACCGGTATAATAGATAGCATAAATCCCGGCGCCAATGAATGGTGTTGGCGGCATTTCATGGACTGGTCGAAGGAGCAGGGCCTCGGCGACGCTCTCCCCGAGATTTTTTTTGTCGAGAGGATTAAAAGGGGTAATGCGGGGAATTTGTTTCGAATCACTCATAGTCAATGAGCCTGAGAAAGAATGCTTTGGCCAACCATGCCAGCCAGCCGGACTGGTACCGCGTTCCCTATCTGGCGCATACATTCGGTCCATGAGCCTGAAAACTCATAGTCATCGGGGAATGTTTGAAGTCGAGCGCTCTCTCGCACCGTGAAATAACGCAATTCTCCGGTTGACAGGCGAAGCATGTTTTCTCCACCGGGGACGCCGTGATCACCTGCCTTTAAGGTTTTTGACGGTTCGTCAAGATTACTACCGGTATGGCCAGGATAGGCGCGGGCACCAGGTCGAAATTCGTGATTCTTGAAAACCACGTTTTTTTGAGGGTCGCGTGGGTCCGGTATTCCTCGCAAGGCATCTCTAACAGTCTGATACCGTAGGCCAGATGGCGGCACTAGGGTGTAGTCAGTCTTTAGGCGAGCAATTCGTGCTCGAAGCTTTTCTGGCAATTGGGGTCTATCTTTGCGCGCGACCTTATGGTCGTCCCAATATTCTCCGGTAACCCATTGCTCCCAGAGCAGTTTATCAAGATTGTGGGTCTCTTTTGGGAATGACCACTCCCGGCCGACATCTTTCCTGAAACCTACGATGAAAACCCTATGCCGGTATTGTGGCACTCCGTAATCCGCCGCATTAAGAAGGCGGAATACCACTCGATATTCCAACTCAGTTTCTTTGGCGGAAGTATGATGACGTTCAAGTCGCGCCAGGTGTTCTTGCCACATCTCAGTCTCTCCGCAAACAAGAGTGGGATACGTCAGCTGCAAGATGACGTATCCTAGATATCTTGAAAAGGACTGACGAAGAAGGCCCTTTACATTCTCGAAAACGAAGACGCGAGGGGTTAGTTCACGAACGGCGCGAACTGCTTCCGGAAACATATCCCTGTGATCACCACTTCCGCGATGTTTACCGCCAAGAGAGAAGGGTTGGCAAGGCGGTCCGCCCGCTACAAGCTCGATGTTTGAGGTCAGTTCGGAAAACCTAACAGCTCTTACGTCGCCTTCAAGAAGTCTCCAATCGTGGACAAGTGAACATCGACCGTGGTTGTTAAGCCTGATGGTTGCGCAGGCATCGGCATCTCTCTCAAGGAGGGCAACGTGCTCCCATCCAGCGGCCTCAAGTCCAAGCGCGAGACCGCCGGCACCGGTGAAGAGTTCGATTGATCGTAGGTTGCGTCGACTCATTTAAGGAACTTCCGAATATGTTTTTTTAACAAAACAGTATCTTTGGTTTCACATTCCCAAATAATCAGCACTCGCCAGCCCATGGCTCGCAAAGCTGAATGTACCTCGTTATCTCTTTTTACATTTTTTTCGAGCTTGGGCTCCCAGAATGACTTCCGAGTTCGGGGCATTCTATATTGAGCGCATCCGTGCTGATGCCAGAAGCACCCGTGGACGAAGATTACACTTTGACGGCCCGCAAACACAAGATCAGGACGACCTGGAAGCTTGTCGTTGTGAAGCCGATAGCGATAGCCCATGGCATGAACTATTCTTCGAACGACAAGTTCCGGTCCCGTATCGGCGCTACGGACCCTCGACATACGTTGACTTCGCTGTTCCGGCGATAGTGGGTCATACCGGGGCATTCCGCTACCTCGCTGTTCGCCGGTCTCCCGGCGAACAGCGAAAACGATGATGTTTACGACTTCTTGACGCTGAGGTTATCGAGCAGAATCTCCGCCACATCGGCCCGGTTGAGGGTGTAAATGTGGAAGAACTTGAAGCCGTTCTTGATCAGGTCGGCCATCTGCTCGGTGACGTGGTCCATGCCGATCTTCATCATCTCTGCCTCGTTGCCGTTGGCCTTGGCCATCTTGGCCTCGAGCGAGGCAGGGATGGAGGCCTTGCACATGCCGGCAAATTTCTTGATCTTCTCAAACTGGGCGATGGGCATCATGCCGCAGATGATCGGGATGTCGATCCCCATCTTGAGCGCCTTGTCCCTGAAGTTGTAGAGATGGGTGTTGTCGAAGAACATCTGGGTGATGCCGAAATCGGCCCCGGCGTCCACCTTTACCTTGGTATGCTCCATGTCCACCTGGAGGCTGGGCGCGTCCTGGTGCGCTTCGGGATAGACGGCGACGCCGATGGAAAAGGAGTTCATCGACTTGATGAAGGCGACGAGGTCATTGGCAAAGCGAAAACCGCCGCTCTCCGGCGGGATCTCGGTCATCCCCTCGGGGAGGTCGCCGCGAAGCGCCAGGATATTTTCCACGCCAAGGCTCTTGTAGTCTTCAAGGATAGCCTTGATGTCGTCCTTGCTGGAGCCGACGCAGGTAAGGTGCGGCATGGTGGTTATCTTGGCCTCTTCGAGGACCCTCTTGACCACACGCCTCGTACGGTCACGGGTGCTGCCCCCCGCGCCGTAGGTGACGGAGACATACGGCGGGTTGTAGGCCTTCAGCCTGTGGATAGTTTTCAGCAGTTCGTCTTCCGCCTCGTCGGTCTTGGGCGGGAAGTGCTCAAATGAAAAAACCAGTTCGTTCTTGGCCAGGATGTCTTTAATTCTCACGCTGTTCTTTCCTCCTCTGTAAGGTTAACTTCCTATTTCCTGTCCCTTGGCGACCACGACGATTCCCGATTCGGTGACGGTATACCTCTTCCGGTCCTCTTCAAGGTCATAGCCTATCATGGTTCCCTGGGGAATATCCACCCCCTTGTCGATGATGGCGCGACGAATCTTGCAGTGACGGCCTATATTCACATATTCCATGACGACCGAATCGGTGACCTCCGCGTAGCTGTTGACCCGCACGTTGGAGGAGAGCACCGAATTCTGCACCTTTCCGCCGCTTATGATGCAGCCGCCGGATACGATGGAGTCCAGCGCCACGCCGAGCCGCCCCCCCTTTTGCATCTGGGCGAAGACGAACTTGGCCGGGGGGAACTGCCCCTGATAGGTCCGTACCGGCCAGTCGGGGTCGTAAAGGTTGAACAGGGGTTCGATCCCGGCCAGGTCGATGTTGGCTTCCCAGTATGCATCGATGGTGCCGACGTCGCGCCAGTACTTAGCCTCTTTCTTGTTTTCGTCCTGGAAGTTGTAGGCGTAAACCTTGCCACCGTCGTTCACCATGGAGGGGATCAGGTCCTTGCCGAAGTCGTGGGAAGAGGCGCTGTTCTTTGCATCTTCCTTGAGCCTGCGGACTATATCCTTCGTGTTGAAGATATATATCCCCATGGAGGCGAAGGCCACGTTGGGGTTGTGCGGCACCGGCGGCGGGTCCTTGGGTTTCTCCAGAAACCCGGTGATGCGGGCTGTCTTGTCCACGTGAATGATGCCGAAGCTGCTTGCCTCCTTGAGAGGCACCTCCAGGGCGCCCACGGTGGCATCAGCGCCGGTCTCGAGGTGAAAGGCGAGCATCTGGGAATAGTCCATCTTGTACACGTGGTCGCCGGAGAGGACGATAAGGTAGTCGGGTTTTTCAGCCTCGACAAAATAGATGTTCTGATAGATGGCGTCGGCCGTACCCTGGTACCATTCGTCACCCACGCGTTGCTGGGGCGGAATGGTGAAGATGAACTCGTTGAGCTCCCGGTTGAAGATATCCCAGCCCATCCGGATATGGCGTTCCAGTGAGGCCGATTTGTACTGGGTGAGGACCGCTATACGCCGGAGGTTTGAGTTTACGCAGTTGCTCAGCGTAAAATCGATGATCCGGTACTTGCCGGCGAAGGGCACGGCAGGCTTGGCACGGTGGAGGGTCAGGGGATGGAGGCGTTCGCCCTTGCCCCCCGCGAGGATGATTGCGAGTACGTTCTTCATAGTTGACCTCCCGGATAAAGCGTATTAGAGCTTGATTCGTCGCTCACGGGCCAGGTTTTTCGCGACGAATATCGCGTTGTGAATGCGTTGCAGCTTCATGTTTCGCTGCCGTATGCCATCGAGGTCGTGCGAGGGGAAAGATTGACACCTGACCTCTGTCTGCAATCGTGTGAGCTGGTCAATGACTGCCTTGAGCCCCTCTTCGTCGACCTTCTTCAGGGTGACGGGGGTGATGCTGATGTAGCCGTCGGCAACGTCGCGGCAGACCGATTTGAGGCTTCTGCCCAGCAGCATATTCTCGGGCACAGTCTACCTCACCTTGTATTTCCTTGTGAGTGCCGCCAGTTCCTCTTCCTTCCGGTGAATTGCTTCGATATGCTCCATGACATCGGGGAATTCGTTCCGGCGTTCCCACAGTTTTCCCCGAAGCTCACTGGTCTCTTTTCCAAGAGCGGCCGAGGAAGATTCTATCTCCCGGATCGAATCGCGAAAGCCATTGACGGTTTCGTTGATGCTTGAAGAGATATCCTTGATGACCGGGTCGTTCTCCTTGCGGCAGTGGATATTGAAGAAGAGGTCGCCCCTGGCGACTTCGCCAAGAATCTGCCTGATCTTGAATAGCGGACCGGCAAGGCGGTGGGAATAAAAGATGCCGACAAGCCCGATATAGACCGCCATGACGAACAGGTAGATCGGGACAAATATCGGCAGCTCTATCTGGGCGGCCAGTTTCCGAAGAAGCACGGTAAGGATGTTGTAGCCGATGAGAAAAAAGATGAGGAAGACGATGAAGCGGCCCTGCATCTGCGTATCAACCAGGAAATTCCTGCGCCGGTTCGGAACCCTGCCCATCATGGTTGTTTCTCCTTGGCCTTGGGAACGTTGAGCGATTATCTGTCGGTTGAACAATTTCCTTGAGCTGATACGCGGAAAAAACTACCCTGAAGATAGTGTATTTGCGGGAGATGGTCAAGAGAAAGGATTGTAATCGCATGGTTTCGGAAAGAATATTCGGCCCCGACGGACTCCTCGCCAGAGAGCTGTCGGGATATGAGCATCGCCGTTCCCAGCAGGAGATGTCCGGGGCGGTGGAAGAGGCGTTGCGAAGCGACGGCACCCTGGTGGTAGAGGCCGGTACCGGTACCGGCAAAACGCTGGCCTACCTTATCCCGGCCCTGGCCAGCGGCAGGAAGGTGATCGTCTCCACCGGCACCAAGGGGTTGCAGGAACAGCTTTACTTCAAGGACCTGGCCTTCCTCCACGGCATTCTCCCCTGGCGCTTTACCGCGACCTACATGAAGGGACGCGCCAACTACCTCTGCCTGAGGCGCTGGGGGCTCTACTCTAGTCAACCGTCGCTTCCCGAAACGGTGTCGGCGCTGGTATCAACCATAGAGGCCTGGGCTGAGCGGACCGAACGGGGCGACCGGGCGGAGATTCTGGAATTACCCGACGACTCCCCTCTCTGGGACGAGATCAATGCCAAGGGGGAGCAGTGCCTGGGGAGCAAGTGCCCCACCTACAAGGAGTGCTTCGTCACCAAAGCCCGACAGGACGCCGCTGCAGCCGACCTTGTCGTGGTGAACCACCACCTCTTCTTTGCGGACCTCATGGTGAAGGATGCCTTCGGCGCCATACTCCCCCCGGCGCAGGTGATAATCTTCGATGAGGCGCACCTTGTCGAGGATATTGCCACCGATTATTTCGGCATCCATTTCAGCAACTACCGTATCGAGGAGCTCTGCAGGGATGCCTTGCGCGAGATCGCCGCGGCGCCGCGACAGGGGGCGAATTTTGTGAGAATCGTCGAGGCCATCGGGGTCGGGGGCGGTCGTCTCTTCGAGCATTTTCGCGGGGGGGACCTGCGGGGTCGCATAAACCGTCAGGTACTTACCCCTCAACTCCTGGAGGAAGCGGCCGGTCTTTCGAACAACCTGGCCCTGCTGGCCTCTACCATCGATCTTATGATCGACAAGACCGAAGGATTGGAGGCCGTCAGCCGTCGAGCGATGGCTCTCAAAGGTGAGCTGGAGGTGGTCCTCGGCGGCCCGGCCGAGGGGCTGGTCTACTGGTGGGAGGTCCGAGGCCGCGGCGTCTTTCTCCATGCGAACCCCATCGACGTCTCGGGCATCATCAGGGAAAAGGTCCTCGACAGGGTCGGGTCGAAGGTCTTCACTTCCGCAACGCTCACGGTCAGGGGGAGCTTCGACTACATAAAGGCCCGCCTCGGGCTGGAGCCCGACAATGAGCTGATCCTTGAATCGCCCTTTGACTACGGTACCCAGGCCCTCCTCTATCTGCCGCCTCGCATGCCCGACCCCAGCGACAGAAGCTTCGCCGCGGCGGTGGCCGAACAGGTGGTGAAGCTGGTGGAGCGGAGTCGCGGCCGGGCCTTCGTGCTCTTTACCAGTTATCGCAATCTGGAGGAGGTCTGGGGCCTCTGCGCCGGAAAGATACCCTACCCCATTCTCAAACAGGGTGAGATGCCCCGCTACGCTATTCTGGAGGCCTTTCGCCGGGAGGGGAACGCGGTGCTCTTTGCGACGGGAAGTTTCTGGGAGGGGGTCGATGTGCAGGGAGAGGCCCTCTCCTGTGTCATTGTCGACAAGCTCCCCTTTGCCTCGCCCGGCGACCCCCTTGTGGAGGCGCGCATAGAGGCCCTGCGCAAGGAGGGGCACAATGCATTCATCCGGTATCAGGTGCCTGAGGCGGTCATTTCTCTTAAGCAGGGGATGGGGAGGCTCGTCAGGACGAGGCAGGACCGCGGCGTCCTGGCCCTGCTGGACCCGCGAGTGAAGACCAAGGAGTACGGCCGCCTGTTTCTGGCCAGCCTGCCTCCCTGTCCGGTTACGGGGAATATTGATGATGTCGCGGGGTTTTTCGAAAACCCTCCGAGACCCGAAGGTCCCCGAGGGGAGGTTTCAGCAGCCGATATGGGGCGCGTTGAGTGAATACCTGGCGGCTCTTCCAGATTTCAGCCGCAAATATGCCGGGAGATGGGCGATCAACGAATGTAAGGTGGCGCGACATCGGCTGCTGAAACCTCCCCTCGGGGGCCTTCGGGTCTCGGAGCCGAAACCGGCATTTGGACAAAAAAATGGGCAGGACTTTCGGCAAGTCCTGCCCCAGGTCAACGGTTATAGAGGGAGGGCTCTCCTCTATTACCTCGCCATACTGCGAAAGTTGTGCCAGTGCCGCAAAATATGCGCAACATGTTGAAATTGCTTGCATCTCGTGGGGCTCTTTGTTCAAAAAGGGGCGACAGAAACGTTTCAGTCTTGAAATGAAACGTTTCATGTTTCAGGTGAAACATCGGTGTATTATCGGCTGTTCCAGGTTATGACGGCGCTTCGTTTGTTAAAGCGGGCGAGAAGGCCGTTTGCGGTGGGTTCGAGCTTTTTTGAGAGGTAATCGGCAAGAAGGGCATCGTGCCGGTCGTCCTCAAGGGGGATGTACTCCTTCCAGAAGGCGACGGCCTCGTCGAGGCTGGAAAAGGGCTGGTCAAAGTCGTAACGAACGATTGAAACGTCCGCATATATCTGCATGCGGTGGAGCAGCGTGTAGATTTCGAGATAGTCGGAGCGGGGAGGGAATTCCTCGCCGAAGAGGAGGGGGTAGATCTCCCGGTAATAGAACTTGTCCTGCTCCGGCCCCGCCGAAACAATAAGGGCCACCCGTTGCCGGGCCAGCCCGGTGACCTCCCGCAAAAACGACTCATCATAGATGGCGGGAACGTTGGCTGAAACGATAAGGTCTGCCGGGGAAAGCCCGGCCTTGCCCCATGCCGATTCCTCGAAGGAGATATTGTTAATCCCCTCCCGGGCCACCTCATCCCTCAGCAGGGCCATCATGGCCGCCGACGGTTCCAGGGCGGTGACATGCCGGAGCTCTCGCGCCAGGGGGATACTCAGGCTGCCCACCCCCGCGCCGATATCGAGGGCCGACTCGCAACCGCCCAGGGAGGGCCTCAGAACATTCATGACCGTCGGGGCAAAATTACTCAGGCGCTGCCCGTCACGGTACCATCGCGCCTTTCTTTCGTTCCAGAAGCCTCTGTTTCTTCCGCCGGGTATGCCTTGAGCGAGTCCCATTTCCCCTCCAGTCGTTGCATTACCCTAGCATATCATATTGAATAAATGAATTTTTTTAAAAAAATTTAAAAAAAAGACCTTTTTCGTATTTTTTTCTTGACACCGAATTTTTGCGATGGTATTTACTTGCAATCCAGATTGAACTTCTCCTGTTTTTAACTTTGAGGGTGCCATGCAACTAACAAGAGCCGGTGAATATGCAATTCGGGCAATTGTGTATCTTTCCGCGCAGCCCGAAGGCAAGATCAGCCTCATTAATGATATTGCCGAAGTACAGGAAGTCCCCAGGAGCTTTCTCGCCAAGATCATCCAGACCCTTACCAAGGTGGGGCTGGTGCGGTCCCATCGGGGGGTGAAGGGCGGAGTAACCCTTGCAAGGCGCCCCGAGGAGATTACCCTGCTCGAGGTGATCGAGAAGATGGAAGGCCCGATCTTCCTCAATGTGTGCCTGATCAGGCAGGGGGAGTGCCACCGTGACGTCACCTGCCCGGTGCATCCGGTATGGCGAGAGGCCCAGACGGCTCTCCTCGGCGTGCTGTCGGGTTACACCATGGACATGCTGGTGGCGAAAGGGGCCGAGCTTCAGGCCGCCCACGGGCAGGGTACCGGTAAAAAATGAGGGCGATATATTTTTTGCCTATAAAAAAGACAAAGATGGTCATCAATATCGGTTAAGTATTGAATCCAAAATTCACTCTATGTAAAAGGAGGTGAAGAAATTTCTGAAGGGGCCGGTTCCGAAGATGGTAGCCGGGTCTGAGTATCATGGATGGCCGGGAATTATATCCCCGCCTTATTAACGTTTAAGGAGGTAGAGACAGTGGGTACAATAACAGCTACTGCCACAGAGCAGTACGACATGCAGGTAGTGAAACAGTTTACCGTCATGACCATCGTGTGGGGCATCGTGGGCATGGCGGTGGGCGTCCTGGCGGCGTCCCAGCTCGCTTTTCCCGCCCTGAACCTTGATCTTCCCTGGCTTACTTTTGGCCGTATCCGGCCGCTGCACACCAATGCCGTCATCTTCGCCTTCGGCGGGTGTGCCCTCTTTGCCACTTCGTATTACTGTGTACAGAAGACCTGCCAGGCGAGGCTCTTCAGTGATGCCCTCAGCAAGTTCACCTTCTGGGGCTGGCAGCTGATCATCGTCCTCGCAGCGCTCACCCTGCCTCTGGGGTGGACCAGCGGCAAGGAGTACGCCGAGCTCGAGTGGCCCATCGATATCCTTATCACCCTTGTCTGGGTCGCCTATCTCATCAACTTCGTCGGCACCCTGGCCAGGCGCAAGGAAAAGCATATCTACGTCGCCAACTGGTTCTACCTCGGCATGATCCTGGCCATCGCCATGCTCCATGTCTTTAACAGCCTCGCCATCCCCGTCTCCCTGACCAAGTCCTATTCAGCCTATGCCGGCGTGCAGGATGCCATGGTGCAGTGGTGGTACGGCCATAACGCCGTCGGATTCTTCCTTACCGCCGGTTTCCTCGGCATGATGTACTACTATGTTCCCAAGCAGGCAGGCAAGCCTGTCTACAGCTATCGTCTTTCCGTCGTTCACTTCTGGTCGCTGGTCTTCCTTTATATCTGGGCCGGTCCGCACCACCTGCTCTACACCGCGCTGCCCGACTGGGCCCAGACCCTGGGCATGACCTTCTCCATCATCCTGCTGCTCCCCTCGTGGGGCGGCATGATCAACGGCATCATGACCCTCTCCGGCGCATGGGAGAAGCTCCGCACCGACCCGATCATCCGCTTCCTGGTGGCCTCCCTGTCGTTCTACGGCATGAGCACCTTCGAAGGTCCGCTGATGTCGATCAAGACGGTCAACGCGCTGTCCCACTACACCGACTGGACCGTCGGCCATGTGCACTCCGGTGCCCTCGGCTGGGTGGCCCTCATCAGCTTCGGCGCCATCTACCACATGCTGCCCAAGCTCTGGAACCGCGAGGCCATGTACAGCACCAAGCTGATCAACACTCACTTCTGGCTGGCCATGATTGGCATTGTTCTTTACATCGTCGCCATGTGGATCTCCGGTATCACCCAGGGCCTCATGTGGAGGGCCTTCGACAACTACGGCAACCTGACCTACTCCTTTGCCGAGACCGTGTCGGCCATGCATCCCTACTATGTAATCCGTGCGCTGGGCGGCCTGCTCTTCCTGGCGGGGATCATAATCATGGCTTACAACTGCTGGATGACCGTCAAGGTCGGGGTCAAGGCTGACGAGCGAATCGCCGAGCCTGCCACGGCCCGGGCCTAAGTAAAGGAGAGAAGACAATGATAGACCATTCCAAAATAGAGAAGAACAGTATCCTGATGATCGTGCTCACCCTCATCGTGGTGAG